>DNOQ01000151.1 GCA_003501665.1 Bacteroidales bacterium
CAATCAAAAAACTGCTGACAGAAGGGGATGAATGTGATTAAATATCCTTCTTATATGACTGTATATCTATTATTTATTAATTAATATAAACAACGGCAAAAATGAAAAAAATCCTTTTTATCCTTCTCCTCCTGCCTGTGGTAACAACATTTGCCCAGAACAAGGTCGAAAAATGGCACATCTTTGAACTGACCCTTAAAGGCACGTCAAATGGAAATCCTTTTACCGAAATTCAAATCAGTGCAGAATTTATTAACGGTAATCACAGGAAAACGATCGATGGTTTTTACGATGGTAACGGCATTTATAAAATCCGTTTTATGCCACAGGAAACCGGAACCTGGAATTACGTCACTTCAAGCAATTCAAAATCCCTTAACAATAAAAAGGGTTCTTTTGAATGCATTGCACCAACCGGTAATAATCACGGCCCTGTGGTTGTTAAAGACACTTTTTATTTTGCATACTCCGACGGGAAACCACATTATTCCTTTGGCACAACCTGCTATGCATGGGTTCACCAGGGCGACAGCATGGCTGATCTAACCCTTAAAACTCTCGAAAAGGGATATTTCAATAAAATTCGTTTCTGCATATTCCCGAAAGATTATGACTGGAGTAAAAATGAACCTTTAATCTATCCTTTCGAGGGTAAACCTCTTAAAGACTGGGATTATACCCGGTTTAACCCGGCCTGTTTTCAGAATATCGAGAAACGGATTGCACAACTTGACGCACTTGGGATAGAAGCTGATCTGATCGTTTTCCATCCATACGACAGATGGGGATTTCAGAATATGGATGCTCAGACAGATGAACGATATATCAGGTATATCATAGCACGTTTTTCAGCTTATAAGAATGTCTGGTGGAGTATGGCAAATGAATTTGATTTTATGAAAGCAAAAAAAATGGAGGATTGGGATAAATTCATCAGATTATTTGCCGGGAATGATCCCTATAATCATCTCAGGGGTATTCATAACGGTGCTGTATGGTATGATCATACAAACCCGCTGATCACACATGCCAGCATACAGAATGAAGAAACGTACCGTTCAAAGGAACTCAGGATGAAATACAAGAAACCTGTGGTCTATGATGAGTGCCGCTATGAAGGTAATATACCCTGGTCGTGGGGTAATATAACACCTCAGGAGATGACTAACAAATTCTGGCGAGGTATTACGAATGGAGGATTTGTAGGCCACGGTGAAACGTACGTTACCGAAAACCCTGCGAAATGGCCCAGTGAGTCGGATGATGTTTTATGGTGGTCGAAAGGTGGCGTATTGCGAGGACAAAGTGCCGAAAGAATAAAATTTGCAAAAAGTATTGTTGAACAAAGCCCGGGACAACTTAGTCCGTATCCTCTTTTCTTTGACTGGATGCCATTTTCGGCTGTTGCCTATAAAGATGAATATATCCTTGCTTACCTGAATCTTGATCAGCCTAAAAGCGCTTTTATAAATAATTTACCAAAAAACGCTACCTATAAGGCTGAAATTATTGATACCTGGAATATGACTATTATGCCTGTAGAAAATAGTGAACTAAAAGGAACTGTATTAATTCAATTACCGCAAAAACCTGGTATTGTTATTCGATTTAAAAAGAAGGATATATGAAAAAACTTGCAAACCTAAGTATTATACCGGTTATTCTAATAATCTATGCTTGTTCTTCTTCTGAGAATCAAATAAACAATAAATTTTACACTGAACTTAACAGACAACTAAACAGCGGCTATTTTAGTGCTATTGATTTTGCTGGTCAGTTTAAACCGAAAGAACATGGAACGAACTGGGACTTTAACAACGATATAGTCATTGCTGAGGATGGAGATAGTCAAATACAATTTCGACTGAATGAGCTAAGTATTCAAAGAGAAGATAAAAGAAGTAATAATACCAGATACATTATACGCTTGTATAGAGGTAATAAAGTAACAAACATTGTATCCCTGACGAATGGCATAAAAGAAGAAAATAAGGTTACTTTTGAGTTACAAAAAGAAGCTGTACGGATTACTATAACTCCCTTCAATGGCTTTTTTAAATGGGACATTATTCCTGTTAATGACATAAGTGTCGATTCAATTGTTATTGAGGTAAATTCTCCTGGCCCGTACTACGGTGGGGGAGAACGTTATATTAGCACAAAACTTGATGGGCGTACTATTTCCAATCAGCCTAATGATCATTATTGGGACCCACCAATAACAGAGCTTACGCCTTGGGGGAATCCTCATGAGCCAGGTCATTACAATCGTTATGAGCCTACCTACTTGCAATTGGCTTATTATTTAAACCCGTTTGGCGATGCCTGGTTTATTGATGATGCAGCTTCTGTATTAGCCACTTTTGCCGAGAATGCTAGTAAGTTTAAGATTAGAATCGAGAATAGCCGAACTGTTTTTTATACCATTCATAAACAATCTGCTAAAGAAGCCCTGACAACTTTTACATCAATTGTCGGTCGTCAGCCTGAATTGCCAGATTGGGCTGTGGGCGTTTGGGTAAATCTACTGGATGGACAGGACTCTGTTATCGTCAAAGCCAGACGATTAAAAGAATGGAATATACCAGTGACGGCAATTTGGGTTTTTGATATGAGTGATATTCCAAACTCACAAGGGTGGGGAAACTGGACCACCGGCACATATCATTGTTTAAAGGCAATGAACGACTCATTGCATAAACTGGGGTTTAAAACATTAAGTTATCTATCTCCATTCCAGAATCCGAAACTCCTAAAATCCGATATAGATAATCCAACTTACCATAAATTCGATTCTTTAGGTTTGTTATTAAAGCCACCAAAAAAAATAAACGAACGCTATGCATATGAAATGAGTGGTTTATACAATTTTCATAAGCCTCTTATGGGTGATATGTGGCAGGATATGCTTAGAAAGGTATTGTTGCAGGATAATTTCGATGGATTTATGGAAGACTTTGGCGATTTGTCATATTATTTCGACCGTGAGGAAAAAAAATGGGTAGCTTTTGATTACGGACAGGAAACACCCCTTACACCCAATGAATATAACAATACTTATCCATTAATATACCATAAGCTGAGTTACTTGCAAGCAAGCGAAATAAAACCAGATGCTGTTACATTTTGCCGCAGTGGAAGTCTTGGTTCGGCTGCCTACACAAAAATTCTCTGGGCTGGTGATCAAATAGCTGTTTGGGATAAAACCTTTGGATATCCGTCGGCTATTTCATCAGGTATCTCTTGCGGCCTTTCAGGGTATGCTAACTGGACCCCGGATATTTTATCAGCCTCACCAGATATGGAGTTGTGGAAACGTTGGGTTCAGTTTGCTGCATTTACTCCCATCATGCGCGATCATTTATGGGATAACAAACCCGAATATGTTGATATCTGGTTTAATAATGAAACTCCAAAATACTTTAAGAAATATGCTGAAATTCATATGAGTTTGGTTCCATACATCCAGGAACATCTTGCCGAATACAGAAGCAATGGAGTTCCATTAATCAGACACATGATGTTGGATTTTCCGGACGAGCCTGAAACTTACAATTGTGAGTACCAGTATATGTTCGGTTCAAAATATTTAGTTGCCCCGGTAGTAGAACAAGGAGCAGTTGAAAAAATTGTTTATTTCCCAAAAGGAAACTGGAAAAGCTTCTGGGATTCCTCTGCAATTAGCTCCAAAGGTGAATATGTAACAGTGAAAGCCCCATTAGATACAATCCCTGTTTATGAACGCATTCATGAATAACAAAAATCAAAATTTAATAATCATGAAAAGAACAATTCTTTTGTCCGTGATAATTTTGTGTCTTGCTTGTTTTTTCCCCGGTTGCAACAACAGAAATATAATCAAATACAAAGATCCGGCACTTCCCCTTGAAACCAGGGTAGAGGATCTGCTGTCAAGAATGACGCTGGAAGAGAAGGTACTTCAGTTACAGGGCTCGGGAACCGATGAACTGGCTTCTTTAAACATTGAAGAAGTCGGTGATCAAACCAAAAAAATCATACGATCTGGTATTGGATGGATTCATAATAATACCAAAAGTCTGGAAGATTATGTGACCTGGATTAACAATACACAAAGAAATCTGATGGAAAAATCCAGGTTAGGCATTCCTGCCCTGGTTATCGCCGAAGGACTCCATGGACTCATGTCCTATGAAGGTACTGTATTCCCAAGTTGTATTGCCCTTGGCGGCACCTTTGATACCCTCCTGATCCGGGATATCTATTCTACAGTTTCTGAAGAGGCAAGGAGCAGAGGGACCAACCTGTTCCTGTCACCTGTTGTGGACGTCGGCAGGGAACCGAGATGGGGCCGCCAGGAAGAAACATTTGGTGAAGATCCATACCTGGTGAAAAAGATCAGCCTTGCAGCCACGCTGGGGTTCCAGGGTGGTGATCTGTTGCTTCCGGAGAACAAAGCCCTGGTAACCTTAAAACATTTTGCAGGACATGCTGTTCCGGAAGCAGGCAGTTATGCAGGCCCATTACAGGCGGATGACAGAACTTTTCATGAAGTACACCTTGCCCCATACAGGGAAATAATCGAACGACTTGAGCCGGGAAGTGTCATGGCAACTTACCATTCAGTAAATGGCGTACCCATGTGCATAAATAAAGCTCTTTTGACTGACTTGCTGAAAAATGAATGGGGATATAAAAGTTCGGTAATGTCTGACGGAGGGGCAATACCGCAGCTATTCCAAGTTCATAATGTAGCAAAGGATACAATTGATGCTACCCTGCGCTCCTTTCTGGCCGGTGTTGATATGGAACTGGGAGGCGGATGTTATAAATTCATCGAGGACCTGGTCAATCAGGGCCTGATCACACAGGAAAGGCTAAATGACGCAGTAAGACGGATGCTGCGTATGAAATTCCGACTGGGCCTGTTTGAGAATCCTTATGCTGATCCGGAAGATGCAATCAGGAAGACGCATTCTCAAGAAGCACAGGAATTGTCCCGGATAGCAGCAGAAAAATCAATAGTATTGCTTAAGAACGTGAATGATATTCTGCCTCTGGATAAGAACAGGAGACAGAAAATTGCCGTCATTGGTCCGATGGCCGACAGGATTGATTACGGAGCATATTCAATTGCCAGGCATAAGGGTATTACACCATTGGAAGGCATCAGGGAAAAAGCCGGGAATAATATAAATATTCTTTATGCCAAAGGTTGCCTGTTAACGTATAAGGAAGATCTGGACTGGTTCAGACATGTCAATAATGATGTTAAACTGGTTGCTGATGAGGAGAATAATCCACTCATAAGGGAAGCTGTGGATGTGGCCGGGAAGAGCGATATCATTCTATTGTTCATAGGCGAATATGATTTCATGGCCGGGGAAACCTGGAATAATCATTTTAAGGATAAATCTAACCTTAACCTGCTGGGATCACAATCAAAGCTGCTGGATGCACTGTATAAAACCGGGAAACCTATAATCTCACTTCAGTTTACAAGCGGTGCCCGATCATATGTTGACGTAGCTGAAAAAGCATCCGCTATCTTACAGTGCTGGTATCTTGGTGAACGAGGTGGAGAAGCAGTTGCCAATATTCTTTTTGGTTTAGTGAATCCGGGCGCAAAGTTATCAGTTTCTGTTCCAAGATCCGCAGGACATTTGCCCGTATATTACAGCTACCTGCCAATCGCCAGACGGGGTTATATTTCTGATGATATCAGTCCCCTTTTCCCATTTGGATTTGGATTGAGCTATACAAGCTTCAAGTATACTAATATTCATCTGTCTGAGGATACCATCCCTTATAAAGGAAGCACCATCTTAAAAGTAGATGTGACTAATACCGGGAAGGTGGCAGGTGATGAAATAGTACAGATGTATATAAGGGATATACTCGCATCCATTACCAGGCCGGTAAAGGAACTGAAAGGATTTGCCCGTATCAGTCTCGCACCCGGAGAAACAAAAACAGTGAATTTCAGTATCACGCCGAAAGAACTTGAATATTATGATTTAAACAACAAATTCTCGGTTGAACCGGGTGAGTTCGAGATCATGGTCGGAGGGTCATCAGTTGACACAAAATCAATACTCCTGACTGTTGTAAAATAAATATTTCAAAATTTATATATCATGAAACCTGCATGGATTTTATACGCAAACACAGTAGTATAATAATTAACTACATGGAGGTTCCATCATACCATTAAAATAAATTATTATATGATGAAAAAAATATTTCCGGTTATTTTACTGATAATATTTATTCTGCCGCAATGTAAGAGAAGCCGGGTCGAAGTCATTTCACTCCGATGCGAAAACCTGACAGATCCTGCAGGTATTGACGCAGTCAATCCCCGTCTGAGCTGGAAAATACAGGGTGATTCGCGTGGTGAAAAGCAAACTGCATACCAGATAATGGTTGCCTCATCAGCAAAGCTGCTGCGAAAAGACCAGGGTGACCTGTGGGACAGCAGAAAAATATTTTCAGATCAGTCCGTTCATGTACCCTATGCAGGGAAAGAACTTGCCTCACGAACTGAATGCTGGTGGAAAGTGAAGGTGTGGGACAAAGACGGGAATCCGTCGGACTGGAGTGCTCCTTCAAAATGGAGCATGGGATTACTTGGAGAGGATGACTGGAAAGCCGGATGGATAGGTCTTGATAAAACATTCCCAGGGGATGATGATACATCAGAATACCGCAAACTGTCTGCCCGCCACCTGCGAAAAGAATTTGATGTCGTAAAGAAAATTCAAAATGCCACCGTTTATATAAGCGGGCTGGGGTTATATGAACTCACTGTGAACGGGATGAAGACAGGAGATCATGTCCTTGCTCCGGGAGCTACACAATACCGCAAAACTGTTTTTTACAATACGTTCGATATTACGGATCAGCTTTACAAAGGCAGAAATGCCATTGGAGTCATCCTCGGAAACGGTCGGTTCTTCGCCATGCGGAATAAGGATCCCTGGCCCATGCAGAACTACGGATTCCCCAGGCTTATCTTGCAGGCTGAAATAACATACACCGATGGAACAAAGGAAATGATAGTAACAGATGACAGCTGGAAAATATCGGTTACCGGCCCTATAACTGAAAACAATGAATTTGACGGTGAAAAATATGATGCCAGGCTGGAAATGAAGGGATGGGATCTTCCGGGGTTCGACGACAGCAACTGGATGAAAGCAGAGGCGGTTGATAAACCGTCCGGAGCGCTTAGGGCCCAGATGAATGAGCCAATCAGGATAACAGGTACCATCAAACCTGTTTCGGTAAAACAACTGAAGCCGGGAACCTGGATATTCGACATGGGGCAGAACATGGTCGGCTGGACAAGAATCAGTGTGAAAGGGACAAAAGGAGATACGGTCACTCTCCGCTTTGCCGAACGCCTGAAGGAAGACGGGTCGTTAGCCCTGGAATTCATGCGTGGTGCCAGAGTAACAGATATTTATATAATGAAAGGAGATGCTGTCGAAACATGGGAACCCCGCTTTACCTATCATGGATTCCAATATGTTGAGATGGGCAGACTTGCATATGAGCCCGATCTGAGTACAATAACCGGATGCCTGGTCAATGATGATCTTGCAATTTCAGGAAGCTTCGAATGTTCCGATTCGGTTTTAAACCAGACATACCGTAATGCTGGATGGTGTATAAGGGGAAATTACAGAAGTTTTCCTGCAGACTGTCCGCAGCGGGACGAACGCATGGGATGGCTTGGCGACAGGGCTACCAGTTCAAGGGGAGAGAGCTATGTATTTGACCACATGAATCTATATCGCAAATGGCTAGGAGACATGCGCGATTGTCAGACCTCTGAAGGAAGCATCCCCAATGTCTGCCCTGCTTTCTGGGAGATGTATTTTGACAACATCACATGGAATGGTGCAGGCATTATGATCACTGAGATGCTCTATGACCAGTATGGCGCGAAACACATTGTGGCCGAGCAGTATGAAAGCATGAAAAGGTGGCTTATGTATATGAAGGAGAAATACATGAAAGACGGCCTGATGCCCCGGGACAATTTTGGTGACTGGCTGGTACCGCCTCATGATATTTCTGTTATCAACACCTGGGATCCGAAACGGTTAACCAATGGTACATTGCTGGGAACAAGCTTTTTTTACCACCATATGCGTATCATGCATCGTTTTGCCCGGATACTCGGGAAACACGAGGACATGAAAGTTTTTGAATCACTTGCAGATACATTGAAAAATGCATACAACCATCATTTCTTCAATCCTTCTGACAGCTGTTACAGTAATAACACCCCTACTGCCAATATAGTGTCGCTGGCTTTCGGACTGGTGCCTGATGAGAAAAAAGAGGCTGTCTTTGCCAGGCTTGTGGAAACTATTGAAAAAGAACATGGAGGAAAAATCGCAGTCGGACTGATGGGCATACAGTTCCAGCAAAGGGTCCTGACTGAGATGGGAAGGCCGGATATTGCAATGCGTTTTGCCACGACTACAGATTATCCCAGCTGGGGATATATGAACGAGAACGGGGCCACAACCATCTGGGAATTATGGAATGGCAATACGGCAGGCCCGGTAATGAATTCGTGGAACCATGTCTCCCTGCTTGGCGATCTGCTGGTATGGATGCATGAGAATGTGGCAGGAATCAAACCGGCAGAACCGGGATTCAAGAAGATATTCATGAAACCTCTTTTGACAGGTGATCTTACATATGTGAAATCAAGTCATGATTCCCCGTATGGTAAAATCCTGAGCAATTGGGAAATCAAGGGAGATTCATTCTTGTGGAATATAAGTATCCCTGTCAATTCGAACGCCATCATATATGTCCCGGCTGAAAATGAACAGACGGTGATGGAAGGAAAGCGGAAAGCATCCGAAGCTGATGGATTGAAATTCACAGGGATGAAGGATGGATTTGCGGTATTTGAAGTTCATTCCGGGAATTATCATATTATAACCCGGTTAATCCAGGACTAGTCACAACCTTTTCAGCAACTCCTCAATTTCTTCCCTTTTGGGTGCTGAAGGTTGTGCCCCCAGCCGGGTAACCGACAGGGCTGAGGCTGCCCCTGCGAACCGTACTGCCTCAGGCAATATTTTCCCTTCAACAATAGCCACTGCAAGGCTGCCGCAATACACATCGCCTGC
>DNOQ01000328.1 GCA_003501665.1 Bacteroidales bacterium
TGTTTTTTGCGACAATAGCAATTTTTCCATCTTTGACGGCAATATCCATCACCTCGTTGATATTGTTTTTCGGATCAATCACGTGTCCGCCCTTTATTACTATGTTGTATGTCTGTGCCCGGGAAAGACTGCTGATAATCAGGAATATGACAAGAATCATTAGATTTCTTATTTTCATTTTTTGTGAATTGGTTTAAAGATATTATCTCTCTTTCGCAAAATAATTATTTAACCTGATTAATCAATATTTATAAGATACTTATATAATTCACTTTTTGTGGACAGTATAACAATTGTTGTTGTGTCGAATGTTTTTTCGAAAGTTTCCATCGATTTCATGAAAGTATAGAGTTTTTGTGATGTAGCCGACTGGTTATACGCGGCGGCGTATATAGACGTTGCCCTGGCGTCAGCCTGACCTCTTATTTCTTCAGCCTTCCGGTAAGCTTCCGATTGAATGACTTTGAGGTCCCTTTCTTTTTCACCATTTATCTTTGAAGCTTCGCCGGCACCTTCTGACCTGAATTTTTCGGCTATTCTGAATCTTTCGCTTATCATACGTTGATAAACCTGTGTCTGAACTTCACTTACATAATTAAGATGTTTAATTCGTACATCCAGTATTACAATACCAAGATCACTGGCTTTCTGGTTTGACGATTTCAGGATCATATCCTGGATCTTGAGTCTTCCGTCCTGGATAGTTGCCAGTGTATCGCCAATCTCCTCGCTTACAGAACCTGATGAGGTGGGAACTCTGTTAACTGATCTGACCACCTCCTCCAGATCGTGATTTGCAATAAAATCACGTGTTTCACCGTCAAGAATATCTGCCAGCCTTGACTGAGCACCTCTTTCATCGGTAAGTCTTTTAAAGAATTGAAGAGGATCTGTGATTTGCCACCTGGCATAAGTGTCGACAAATATGAATTTCTTATCTTTTGTCGGCACCTGGTTAGGATCACCATCCCATTCCATATACCTTTTTTCAAAATAGTTGGTCCTTTGAATAAAGGGCATTTTGATTTTCAGTCCAGGCGTAATTTTAGCCTCACCTATAGGTTTCCCGAACTGTGTAATGACTACCTGTTCGGTCTCCTTGACCATGAAAACTGTTTCCAGGATCAGGATAAGAGCGACTGTTGCAATCGCCAGCTGAATTATTATTTTTCTGATTTTCATGATTTTCCGGATTATTTGTTTCTCATCTGCATTTGCAGAAGTGGTAATACACTGTTGCCTTCTTCGTCAGTAATAATTTTGTTCCCCAGGCGGGGTATCACATTCTGCATTGTCTCCAGGTATAATCTCTGTTTTGTGACGGCCGGAGCTTTAACATATTCCCTGTACAGTGCATTGAATCTGGAGGCTTCACCCAATGCATTATTTACCCGCTCACTTGCATATCCTTCGGCTTTCTGGATTGTTTCATCAGCCTGGCCCCTTGCCCTGGGAATGATCTTATTGTATTCCGATCTTGCCTGATTTATAAGTGTTTCTTTTTCCTGCTGAGCCTGATTTACCGCATTAAAAGCATCCTTTACCGGGTCCGGTGGATTTACATCCTGAAGGATCACCTGCTCAATTTTGATTCCCAGAGAATATTCAGAGCATAATCTCTGTATTTCAAGTTGTACGATATTGGCAATTTCGGCTCGACCTACTGTTAAAACTTCATTCACGGTACGGTCGCCTACTATTTGTCGCATTATTGCTTCGGAGATATCACGCATCGTGTTTACCGGTTCCCTTACCTTGAAGAGATATTTATAAGGATCATCGATCCGGTACTGGACTACCCATTCCACATCAGCGAGGTTAAGATCGCCGGTCAGCATAAGCGATTCGTTTGCAGTTCCTGTTTTTGTATATTCCGATCTTATACCACTGCTTAAGGTACGGAATCCGAATTCCTGCTTGTGCTGTCGTTCCACAGCAACTTTATAGAGTTTCTCAAGTATGGGTAATTTGACATGAAGACCAGATTCTTCAGTACGGATGTACCTGCCAAATCTTGTTATCACGCCAACCTCTTCGGGCCGGATCTGGAAGAAAGTCATTGCGAGCAGTACCACGATCAGAATACCATATATACTTAATTTGAAATAAGGTATATACTTTTTCAGATCAGGAGGTTTGATAGAAGTGTTGTATTGATAAAAATCCATTTTATTATGTATTAAATTATTGTCCGATAACTTTAATCAGTTTCCCAGCCTGAATAGTGCTGGTGAGTTCCATATTATTAAGGAATGCGACTTCTTCCAATTTCGTCTGGGGTACACCATAATATGTAAGTATACCCGAAAGTGTACCTGTTCTTGGAGCCTTTTTAACAAACACTTTAGTTGGTTTTACATTGAGTTTTGAAGGATCTGTCAGCGTGGCAAATGTCTTCATTGATGATTCCATCGGATTGAAAAAGACATTGAAATCGGCTTCGGAAGATACGCCATGAAAAACATAAATATAAGGGCTGTATTCAATAAAATACGTCAGTACCAGGTTCGATGTTTGCTGTCCCGTAGACTGATCCTGGTTAATCTGCCTTGAAACTGTTGCTTTTGCCGGCATACCATTCACTGTGGTATTTTTTGTTTCCAGAAGTGTCAGTCCAAGTTGCTGAAGAGTATTTTCCGCAGCGTTCTGAAGTGTCTTATCTGGAGAAATAGTGAAAACCATCAGGGCTTTTCCATCAGGCGGTCCCATGTTTACCTGTGACGGGGTATTTTCATACTTCCATCCCGACGGAAATGAAAATCTGAATTTCAGTTCAGGATGATAAAAGGTGTTACCTTCAACAAAACCCTGTCTGGGATCTTCTCCATAAACAATACCGTCGATCATTTGAAGGTAACTGTCCTGATTGACTTTCCAATCGGCATAATTCAGACGGGCCTGCCATTCGGCGGATGTTCTGTGGACAGAGTTATAACGATCGCCCGGGTCCGGATGGGTCGACAGAAATGTCGGGACACCGCCATGACTATCAGCCATGTTCATTTTATTCAGCACCTGGAAGAAATCTGCCATTTTATGAGCATCATAACTGATTTTTGAGGAATATTCCACGCCCAGGGCATCAGCCTCCCTTTCATTATCACGGCTGAAACTGAGAAATAATAGCTGCATTCCCTGCATTGCATATCCGGCATATTGGGCAAATTTTTCGGAAGCAATCATTCCACCAATCAAAAGCAGCTGGCCAAGTTGCTGTTTGGTCTGCTGACTTACCGAATGACGGGCCGTTATATGTCCCATTTCATGCCCTATCACACCAATAAGTTCAGCCTCGTTGTTGAACTGTGCCAAAATACCACGGGTAAGATACATATATCCTCCGGGTACTGCAAAAGCATTGACAACCGGGGAATCCAGAATCTTGATGTGATACTCGAGATTCGGTCTGTGCGAAATTGCTCCCATCTCGGTGGTCTTTGTTCTGATGAAATTAAGAAGATAATCGCTTTTGTATTCACCAAATGTTGCAATAACCTGCGGATCATAGGCTAACCCCATCCGGACCTCCTGTTCTTCCGACATAAGCATAATCTGTTTTTTTCCTGTGACAGGATTTACTGCACAGGAAAATACAATGAGAATAGTCAGGAATAACAATGTACACTTTAAAGGAATAATAACTCTGTTCATATGAATATGAATTTCTATGTTAATTGTCTTACTTATGAGGCGTACCAATTGGGTTTAGAAAATCATTCTCAAATATCGTGAAATTCTTTTATCGATCCGTATATTATCAGATCTTTCTTATTAAAACCTTATCAATCCTGTTGCCATCAATATCTATTATCTCGATGGAATATCCGGCATATTCTATTTTATCACCTATGCGCGGTATCCGGTTGATTTTGCTGAATACAAATCCGGCCACTGTCGAATAGTCAACTTTTTCAAAATCTATTGTGAATCCTTCAATTATTCCATCCAGAATTTCAGCCGGTGCATCGCCATTTACCAGAACCGATTTATCATCCCTTATAAAAATGTCAGGTTCATAAGGTTCCCCTTCTTCAGGCACTTCACCGATTATGTTTTCCATTATATCATGAAGGGTAATTATTCCTTCAAAGCTTCCATATTCATTTACCACAACACAAAACTGAGTAAGTTTTTCCTTGAACAGTTCAAGTACTTTATGTGCATCCGATGTTTCAGGTATTATTAAAGGCTGAACAAGCAGGTCCTTGATCTTCATCTCTTTATTTCTATTCAGCGAAATAAGGTAATCTCTGACGACTAAAACCCCTGCAAAATTTTCGAGTGATCCGTTACAGCAGAGTATTTTACTGTGTTTTGTTCCCATTATTTCCGATCTGATGACTTCTTCAGGCTTCTTAAGGTTGATCCATTCAACTTCAGTGCGATGGGTCATTATATGTTTTGCTCTCTTATCAGAAAAATAAAAGACTTTTTCATGAATTTTATTTTGCTCCTGTTCGATGACTCCTTCCCGGGAAGCAAGTTTTATCATTTGTCTCAGTTCAGCTTCAGTAATATGCTCGATTTTGTGTTTAATGCCTAAAATTTTTACTATAACTGATGTTGATGAAGAAAGAAATTTTATAAAGGGATAGAACGATTTACTGAAAAATGAGATGAAAGGGGCAATTCTGATGGCAATTTTTTCAGGATTGCTGAGGGAAATGATTTTTGGCACAAGCTCTCCTATTACAATTGAGAAGTACGTAATGATAATGATTGTCAGTACAAGAGCAACATTGTGTGCAGAATTACCAATAAATCCGATCTTTTCAAAGAGAGGTGCCACATCATCGGCAAGATTACTTCCTCCGTAATAACCGGTCACAATACCTATCAGAGTTATTCCTACCTGTATTGCAGACAGGAAATTTCCGGAGTTGTCAAGTAAACGCAAAGCTGTCGAGGCTCCGTTGCGGCCTTCATTTCTTAATTGTTCCAGTCTTGATCTTTTGCTTGAAACAAGCGCTATCTCGGATAATGAAAAAAAACCATTAAGCAGTATCAGGACTGTCAGTATTAATATTTCCATAAATGATCAGATCAGTCTGTCGATCTGCCCTGTTTTTGTAATTCTTCTGAACAGATCAGGTTAAAATGTGAAAGTTAATCGTTTTTTTTCAGAATCAGAACAATTTTAAGGGCTTCGTCAATATGTCGTTGTGTATTGAATTGGGAATCAATAATAAAAACTACTTTTCCTGTTTTGTCTGCAACATATGTCACTCTTCCCGGGATGAGTCCGAAAATTTTAGATGGTACGCCGAATAATTTTCTTACGGTATTAATTTCGTCACTTAGCAGGGTATAGTTCAGTCTGTTTGATTCTGCAAAATTCTTATGGCTCTCCACCGACTGGCCACTTATTCCGATTATTGCGGCATCAGTATCTTCGAATGTCTCCGACATGTCGCGGAAATAACAGGCTTCTCTTGTACAGCTGAGACTGCCGTCCTGTGGATAGAAAAAGATTACAAGCTTTTTTTTACCGATCAGACTGCTTATGTCAAATATTTTGCCGTTCTGATCCGGCAGAGAGAAGTGGGGTATCATGTCCCCGATTTTAACAGGTTCCATTATTACAAGGTTATGATTGAATTATCCTTTTCATTTCAAGAAGAGAACCAAGGTAATTATTAAGGGTTTTAAGATAATCAATTTATATCTTCAGGAAGAACAGGCTCCGGTTAAGCTATTAGCTGAGCCCGAATATTTTCATATCCTCTTCCACAGTTGTATTGACCTGTACTCCGAATTTTTCCTGAACAACTTTCAGCACATTCTGCGTCATGAAACCGGGAAGTGTTGGTCCGATATGGGTATTCTTTATTCCCAGATAAAGCAGTGCAAGATGAACAATTATTGCTTTCTGTTCGTACCAGGCAATATTGAACACGATCGGGAGCTTGTTTATATCATCAAGATTGAGGACCTCCTTGAGTTTCAGCGCAACGAATGCCCATGAATATGAATCATTGCACTGGCCTGCATCGAGAACTCTGGGAATTCCGTTGATATCGCCCAGGTTAAGTTTGTTGTAACGGTATTTTGCACAACCTGAAGTGAGAATTACCGTATCTTTAGGTAACTGTCTGGCAAATTCGGTATAGTATTCCCTGCTCTTCTGACGGGCATCGCATCCCGACATAACAACAAGCTTCTTTATTGCACCTGAATTTACGGCCTCAAGAACTTTGTCAGCGAGAGCCAGTACCTGATTATGTGCGAAACCGATAGTTAACTCGCCATTCTCAATTTCCTTCGGAGGCTGACACTTTTTTGCAAGCTCAATGATTTCCGAGAAGTCCTTCTGTCCGTCGGGCAGCTTTTTGTCAATATACTTCCATCCCGGCATCCCGGTTGCTCCGGTGGTAAATATCCTGTCATTATATGTTGTACTTTTCCGGGGGGGAACCAGACAATTGGTTGTAAAAAGCACAGGGCCATTGAAGGTCTCAAATTCATCAAGCTGCCTGTGCCAGGCATTACCATAATTACCTGCAAGATGGCTGTATTTTTTGAACGCGGGATAGGCATGTGACGGGAGCATTTCAGAATGTGTATAAATGTCTACACCCTTTCCATCGCTCTGGATCAGCAACTGCTCCAGATCTTTAAGATCGTGCCCACTGACCAGTATTCCAGGATTATTACGTGTTCCGATCCGGACTTTTGTAATTTCGGGATTGCCATAAGTTGATGTATTTGCCTTATCCAGTAAAGCCATCACTTTTACACCATGCTCTCCCGTACGCATTACCCATTCAAGCATTCCGTTCAGATCCATAGGTTTTGTTATCATTACAAGGGTCTGTTCCATGAAATCAAATATCTCAGGATCCTCAAAACCAAGGTTGAAGGCATGCTCGGCATAAGCAGCCACACCCTTTATTCCGAACAATGCATATTGTTTAAGGGAACGGATATCTTCATTTTGATCGAAGGTTAATGTACCTGTCTGGTTTGCTTTTTCATAGAAATCCTGGTCTGTGTTTCCGCTCCAGTTGATCGATTCATGAATCGCTCCAATAGCGGTTCTGGCTTTAAGGTTATCCCTGTATATAAGACAATCCCTGACAGCCTGTATAATCGACTTGTCATCAAAATTGGCATTGGTGATTGTCATGAAGAGGCAATTAGTTATATGCCTGCTCTCAACATTTGTATCGATGCCATTCTTCCTGGCTTCGATGGTTGTAAATGCCAATCCCTGGCATGCAAATACCAGCAGATCCTGAATATTGGCAGTCTCTTCTCTCTTTCCGCAGACTCCGTTAATTGTACAGCCCGTGTTCCTGACTGTTTCCTGACACTGGTTGCAAAACATACTCATAATTTTCGGTTTTAATGTGTGGGTTGCAAATATAGTCTTTTACTTGTTTTTAAAAAGGGAATGGTGTTAATGAAGATAAAAGTAATTAAAGTATCATTAGTGTCCGACTAAATTTGTTGAGTGAGAATTAAATTATTGATATTAATGACATTAAATACAGGCCGCCCCGATGGGGCTTACATTTTTGTTTATGCATAATTTCTACAAACAGGCCGTCCCTAACGGGACTCTATAAAGCCAAACTCCGTAGAGCCTGTCCCGCCCAAGCGGGAAGTGAACTGTTTGTAGAAATAAGGTGCCTCAATTATTTTAGCTCCGTAGGAGCGACCTGTATTTAATCGGATAACAGTGTTAAAGTATTTATAGTACTTAAAGTACTTTGAGTTATTAGAGTTTTGTCGAGTGATGAAATTATTATATTATCATGATCTGGTACAGGTTACAATAAATTCTTTTGAGTTGTTGCTCAGTTCATTGCCATGATAATCACCCATTAACCGGTATGTCTCAAATTTTGATCTTTCAACCAGATGCTCGAGTTCGTATCTGAAAAAATACCTTAATGGTACTTTCCATTCCTCACTTTTTCGCATACTATCCTCATCCCATTCAATTTTGAAAGTAATATTTATTGTCTGATTTATCAGATCGGGCTTTGTCGTAACTATGCGCTTTATTCTTTTACCGGGTTCATATTCACCTTCAAAATCAACAATATTATTCAGCCCTTTTATAAGCTGATTCAGGTCAGGAATGAAAGTATCAAAAATGAATCTGCCGTTTTGATTCAGATGATCATAAACATTATTAATGGCTCTTAACTGGTCTCCCTTATCCTCTATATGCATTATTACACGAAAAGGAGCAATTATCAGATCGAACTTAAAATCAAACCTGAAATCCATGATATTCTGAACAGAAACCCGGAAATGCTGATCGGGACTGATTTTACTTTTAAGGAACTTCAGCATTGATTCACTTATATCTATACCGTAAATGTCAGCACCGAGGTTCAGGGCATTGGTAAATAATCTTCCCGTTCCTGAGCCTGCCTCAAGTATTTTCCCATTCGTGCGACCAGCTTCATCAAGAAAAAAATCAAGATCAATATGATCCCTCATCTGATGGTAAATGAGATCATAGAATCTGGCAAAAGTGTCGGGGTACATATCAATTAATTTATCAATTAGTAAGTGATCAGTACTTAAAGTAAGTTAAAGTTTGAAGTAAGTTAAAGTTTGAAGTACTTAAAGTTATAGAGGGATCTGTGAAAATATTCTTATTCTTTCCATATTCATCTATTTACTTAATTGCCTGGGGTATTTTGATGAAAAATACCATTATTATGACCTTGTAATATCACTGTACTGCAATCTTGATGATAAATAAAATATAAAGGCAGATAAACATTAGTCCTTCCCAGACAGATATTGTTTTGTCCTGTGTCAAAAGATAGAAAAGAAGTCCGCATGCCGCCATTACGGGTAATGAAAAGCTTACCAGACTGGCCGGAACCTCTATTACTCCCAGGGCAGAGGTCAGGGGGGGTATGACCAGGGTATTGAAAATACAACTGCCCAGTACATTTCCCAGTGCCATTTCCGCTTTTCCTCTTCTGATTGCTGAAATATTAACGGCAAGTTCCGGCAGGGTTGTTCCAAGTGAAAGGAGTGTAAGAGCTATTATTGCATTCGAAATGTTTAATGCGGCCGCTATTTTTACCAGAGAAGTGATAGTATAATCTGCACCGAAATAAATTCCAACGCAACTTGCTATAAAAAGAGCGAGGTATTTAAAAGGGAATGGGCTGTCACTACTTACCCTGGTTTTATTTAACAGGGCATCGCCTCTGATCAGGTAAATACTGTAAATTATAAAAATTATAAAACCTGTAAAAGCTTCGTGAAACATGATGTTTCCATCGAAGGCGATGATGCAGAAGTACACAAAGCTGCCAATCAGGAAATGAAGATCGACATAAATATAATTACTGCTGAGGATTATTTTCTTTTTATTCAGAACAACCGCCAGTCCTGTAACCAGAAGAATATTGGAAATGTTGGCTCCCATCAGGTTGCCGGCCAGAATTTCGGAAATTCCTCTGTTTACAGAGAATAAACCTGATATCAGTTCCGGTAATGAGGTACCTATACCAACAATAAAAATCCCTATAACGAAGGGAGGGAGTTTCAGATAACTGCCGATCATTTCTGCAGAATTGGTCAGGAATTTTGCAGAAGCCAGCAGCAGAAGAAGTGCCAGTATAAAAATCAGCAAAGTAATTGCCATTGGTTCATTCTTTTTGTATCTTATTTGAATTCCTCCAATTTTTTATACTTTATCATGGTATTAAAAACTCATTCCGTAAAATTAAACTTTTTATCAGTTTTTCTTTTCATGATGGCATTATGATCGAAACTGCAATTTAGCCATTCTTCGTCGATCTCTGCTCCCAGTTTTGAATACATTTCAATTGCTGGTTTATTCCAGCTGAGTACCTGCCACCTTAATCTTTTGCAATTCTCCTGCCGGGCTGTTTGAAAAATCTTATTCATTAATGCGGAACCTATCTTATTCTTTCTGTATGATTCTTTCACATAAATATCATCCAGATAAAGAGATTTTCCTACCCATGTATAATAAGCAAAGAACCAGAGAGCCATACCGATTATCTCTTCAGACTCAGTTTCGGCTACAAAACATCTGAACAGATCTTTTTCCTGCTTCATCTGTTCAACCGTGTTGGTTACTTTTTCAGGAGATTTTTCAAATGTGGCCAGTTCCTTTATCAGTGAAAGGATAACGGGAAAATCTTCCTCTGTCGCTTCTCTGATGATATAATTCATTGCTTATCAAGTATTAAAATTTATCTGATATTTATAAATACTCATAATTTATTGTATTCCCTTGTATTATTTGGTGATCCCGATAGCTGTCAGGATAACAAAGGTTTCACAAAGTATATGAATTATAAAAATTAAAATAAGTTTTCCACTTTTTTTCAACTCTTTTCATTTCCTGTTTTCTATTTAAAACATTTACGTTAGTTTCGTAAAAAAACAACTTTTTGTGAAAGTTCTTGTACTATACAATCTTGATCCCGCATGGGATATCAGTGAAATCAACGATGTCCGAAACTCAGCAAAAGTTCTGTTTGAATCAATAAAAGAAGAAGGGATTGATTCCTGTCTTGAAGAACTGAATGACCCTGATCTGGCATTAATCCTGGAAAGATACAATGCGGGCGATACCATCATTTTTAATCTTTGTGAAGCCCTGCCGGGTATACCTTACAGTGAAAAGAGAGTGCTCGAAATAATTGAAAATTTCGGATTCACTTATACAGGAAATGTGCCGGAAGTGATAGAGATGAGCTATGACAAGCAAAAGGTAAAAGAAGTGCTTCGTTCGTTTGGTGTCAGAGTTCCTTTTGGAAAAGTCCTATCACCTGGAGAAGCTCACGGCTGGGATATTTTCCCTGCCATTGTAAAACCTGCACGTGAACACTGTAGTCTTACAATAACTGAAAAGTCGGTGGTTTTTGACATAAATTCATTGCAGGATCAGATTCTGGTGGTAAACAACGAATTAAAACAACCTGCTCTGGTCGAGGATTTTATTGACGGACGTGAATTCCATGTTTCGATTTGGAACAATGATCCCCCCGAAATATTACCGCCGGCTGAGATGGATTTCTCGGCATTCAGTGATGCCCGGAAAAGAGTTTGTACCTACGACTCGAAATTT
>DNOQ01000447.1:0-1128 GCA_003501665.1 Bacteroidales bacterium
ACTTTCTTGCAAAAGACGGAAGAGTCTCCAAAGCCTGGATCTTCGGTTCATTTGCCAGAGGTGATGATGAACCTGATAGCGATGTCGACCTGATGGTAAAATATTCTGAAAGAGCATCAGGAACATTGCAGGATTATGCCGATATAAAATTCTATCTCGAGAATTTGATTAAGAAAAGAATTGATCTGGTAGAAGAAGGTTTTGTTAAACCTTTTGCTGAAAAAAGCATTGTAAAAGATAAAATATTGATATATGAATCAATACCGTTTAGTTAATAATTTTTACGATAATTTATATTGACATACCCCCATCCCAAACCCTTCCCCCACTGGGGGAAGGGCAGGGTAGGGGGTTATTAAAGTTAGTGGAATTTGCTTAACTAAACGACATTGATATATGAATGATAATATTCCAACAAGAGCAGACAGAGTAATGCATATTTCAGAAGCTTGTAAGAGAATTATGGAATTCTGCAATGATATTACCGAGCAGGAATTCATTGAAAATGAAATGCTGAACAATGCCGTACTTTATCAGTTTATTATTATTGGTGAAGCCATCAGGCATGTCGATAAGGACATATTGAATAGATACCCATATCAGTGGCATCTCCCGCGATCCTTCCGTAATTATGCCGCACATGAATATTTTGGAATTAACCTTAGTCAGGTCTATAAAACAGTAAAAGAACTGCTCCCTGACTTTAAAACTCTGATTGATACTATCTTAAAAGAAAATTATTAAAATTGATGCCTGCGTACTTAAAACTAAATCTCTGATCATCAGAAACTCCTGCTGATTATGATTAAAAAAATAATAATAATCTTCCATTTTCTTTGATTTTTTAAAATATTAAGTACTTTTGTCAGACTTATTAAAATTAAAACATGAGTATTACTTTAATCCATATTATTGCCCTCATCCTTATTCTCGTTCCCAGCACCTGATCCGGGAATAATATGTATTAATATAAATGTACAGAAGCTTTCCGGATCGACCCGGGAAGCTTTTTTTATAGGTTTTCGGTATGAAGAATAAGCTCAGAAGTTCAGCAACAATGACCGGCAGAACAATGGCCGGTGCCAGAAGCCTCTGGCGTGCAAACGGCATGAAGGAAGAACAGTTCGG
>DNOQ01000447.1:1144-5530 GCA_003501665.1 Bacteroidales bacterium
ATAGCCGACAGTGTTGAATATATGTGCAACGCACATTGCGCGGATGCCATGATATGTATCAGCAACTGCGATAAAATAACTCCTGGTATGATGATGGCTGCGCTGAGGCTTAATATACCTGCGGTATTTGTTTCAGGCGGACCAATGGAGGCAGGACTTCACAGAGAAAAATATATCGACCTCATTGATGTTATGATTGAAGGGGCTGCTGATAAAGTCAGCGACGATGAGCTCAGAGAAATAGAAAGGGCGGCATGTCCCACATGCGGGTCCTGTTCGGGTATGTTTACCGCCAATTCAATGAATTGTCTGAACGAGGCCCTGGGATTGGCCCTTCCCGGGAACGGAACGGTTGTTGCAACTCACGCTAACCGCCTGAAGCTGATAAATAAAGCTGCCGGTCTGATTGTCCCGCTTGCCAACAGGTATTATTTCGATGGTGATGACACAGTCCTTCCCCGTTCGATTGCAACAAAGGCGGCATTCATGAATGCCATGTCACTCGACATTGCCATGGGCGGTTCAACAAACACTGTCCTTCACCTGCTTGCTCTTGCAAGGGAAGCAGAAGTCGATTTCTCGATGAAAGATATCGATGCTCTTTCGCGACGTATCCCGAATATCTGCAAAGTTGCCCCAAGTTCAGAGTATCATGTACAGGACGTTAACCGAGCCGGAGGAATTATGGCAATATTGGGAGAACTTAGTCGTAACGGACTGATCGACACATCAGTAAGAAGGATAGATTATTCGTCCCTGGCTGCTGCGCTTAATGACTGGGATATCACGGGAAACAAGACCATTTCTGAATCTTACGACCTCTTCAGAAGCGCTCCTTCAATGACAAGAACCCTTGTAATGGGATCACACAACACCATGTATGACACCCTGGACACTGACAGAGAGAAAGGTTGTATCAGGAATCTGGAAAATGCCTATAGCAAAGACGGGGGACTTGCAGTTCTTTCTGGAAATATAGCGAAGGATGGTTGCATTGTGAAAACAGCCGGTGTCGATCAGGATTTGCTCGTTTTTGAAGGTCCTGCAATTGTTTTTGAGTCACAGGAGGAAGCTGTGGAGGGTATTCTGGGAGGAAAGGTAAAGGAGGGAAATGTCGTAGTGATACGATACGAAGGTCCGAAAGGTGGTCCGGGAATGCAGGAGATGCTCTATCCCACATCATTTCTCAAATCGAAAGGCCTCGGGAAAAAATGTGCGTTGCTGACCGACGGCAGGTTCTCGGGAGGCACAGCAGGACTCTCAGCCGGGCATGTTTCACCTGAAGCCGCAGCCGGAGGAACAATAGCAATAATAAGAAATGGTGATATCATCGGGATAAATATCCCCGAAAGGAAAATAAATGTAAAACTGACAAATGAGGAGATTGAATCAAGGTTGCAGGATGAAAGATCGCGAGGTGATTCGGCATTCACACCTCACGGAAGAAACCGGAAGATCCCGGCTTCACTCCGTGCTTATGCCTCAACGGTAAGCTCTGCCGACAAAGGGGCGGTAAGGATGATATAGGGGCGCAAAGGCGCAGGGGCTCAGGGGCGCAAAGGCAAAGGGGCGCAGGGTAGAGGGCGAGGCGCAGAGCGAGGGGCGAATAGCAAATGACCGCACGACCGTAAGCCTTCGNNGCATGACCGCATGACCGCATGACTTAAGACAATAATAGTATACGAAGATGATGACTGACAAAGAAGTTGAAGAAACAACGGCAAAAGTAAACGGATTTGAGAACATAACAGGAGCAGAAGCTATTCTGAAATGTCTTATAGAAGAAGGTGTTGACACAATCTTCGGGTATCCCGGCGGAGCCATAATGCCTGTATATGACAAGCTTATGGATTACGACCATAAACTTAGACATATTCTGACCCGGCATGAACAGGGAGCGGCACATGCAGCTCAGGCTTATGCCATGGTTACGGGTAAACCCGGAATCTGCTTTGCAACATCGGGTCCGGGAGCCACCAACCTTATAACCGGAATTGCAAACGCATACCTCGATTCCATCCCGATGATCTTTATAACCGCTCAGGTAGTGTCGGGACTTATCGGAACTGATGCTTTCCAGGAAACTGATATACTGGGTGTCTCGATGCCGGTAACCAAATGGAACTGGCAGATAAAAAAGTCACAGGATATCCCCGAAATAATAGCAAAAGCATTTTATATAGCCACAACAGGCAGGCCCGGACCGGTCCTCATAGATATTGCCAAGGATGCACAACAGGAAAAACTTCAGTTCAAATACAAAAAATGCAACTATTTAAGAAGTTACAATCCTCATGTGCCATTGAACACCAAGGCGATCGAATCGGCCGCCATAATGATTAATCATGCTGAAAAGCCCATGATCCTCGCCGGACATGGGATCCTGCTTTCCCGTGCAGAAAATGAACTTCTTCAGTTGGCCGAAAAAACCGGTATACCGGTGGCAGTGACCCTTCTCGGACTTTCAGCATTCCCTTCAGGTCACAGGCTCTATGCGGGATACCTCGGCATGCACGGCAATTATGCCCCTAACCTTCTTACGAATGAAGCAGACCTGTTGATCGCCATCGGAATGCGTTTCGATGACCGTGTAACGGGAAACCTTAAAAAATATGCAAAAAAGGCCAGGATCATACATATAGAAATTGATCAGGCCGAAATAAACAAGAATGTTCTGGTTGACCTTGAGATCCACAGCGATGCAAAAGAAGCATTGCTGAATCTTATTCCACTGGTTAAACCAAACAGTTATGAATCGTGGATAAGAGAATTCAGGATCTGCGATAAAATTGAATATGACCGCGTTGTTAAAGAAGAAACAAAGCCTGAAACAGGTAAAATAAGAATGGGCGAAGTTGTGAAGCTTGTTTCCGACATGACAAACGGAGATGCGGTAATTGTGACAGATGTTGGTCAGAACCAGATGACCGCCGCCCGGTATTACAGATTCACACAACCAAATTCTCTTGTCACTTCCGGTGGTATGGGAACAATGGGATTCGGACTTCCGGCGTCGGTGGGTGCCAAAATCGGAAAGCCCGATAAACAGGTAATTACATTCATAGGTGACGGCGGATTCCAGATGACAATACAGGAACTGGGAACCATTCTTCACTACCACATCCCTGTGAAAATCATAATCCTCAATAACGGATTCCTGGGGATGGTGAGACAGTGGCAGGAAATGTTCTTCAAAAAGAGATATGCCTCTACTGAACTGGTCAATCCCGATTTTATTGCAATTGCCGGAGGATACAAAATACCCGCAAAAAAAGTTACGGAGAGAGGTGAACTTAAGGCTGCTATTGCCGGACTTCTGGCAGAAGAAGGAGCTTATCTTCTGGATATAGATATTGATAAGGAAGGTAATGTTCTCCCGATGATTGAACCGGGAGCATCAGTTTCGGATATTACACTTAATTACAAAGGTTAAAATATCTGTAACTGTTTAATTTAGATGAAAAAATTAACCGCAAAGGTCACAAAGGAATTACGCAAAGATCGCAAAGACGTGTATGACAATATTTTAACTTTGCGGACTTTGCGCTTCTCACCTCCGCGGCGATAGCGAAGGAGGGCTTTGAGTGCTTTGCGGTAAACAGACTTTTCCGACAGCTCTAATTGAAAGAAATAAAATCGTATTTATGAGACAGGAATTTACATTATCAATTTTCAGTGAGAATCATATCGGGATTCTGAATGAGATAACAATTATCCTCACGAGGAGACAGATCAATATTGAGAGTATAACCGCTTCTGAATCGGCGGTAAAAGGTGTTCACCTTCTTACCCTGGTGGTTAAAACGACTCCTGATATGGTCAGAAAGATCGCACGTCAGATTGAAAAACTGATAGAGGTGCTTAAAGTGTTCGTACATACATCAGATCAGATAATATACCAGGAAATAGCATTGTTCAAAGTATCAACCAAAAGCATGATGTCGGGAAATATTCTTGAAACGATAGTAAAGGATTTTAATGCACGTATACTTGTTGTTTCACCTGAATATATGGTTGTTGAAAAGACCGGTCATAAATCGGAGATCAATGAGCTCCTTGTGCATCTGGAGCCTTTCGGAGTCCTTCAGTTTGCAAGGTCGGGGAGAGTGGCAATCACAAAGCAGGTTAAGGAGCTCAATGTATACCTTAAGGAGCTTGATGAAGCACACAGGAATAAAGCCGAAACAATAGAAACATTGAAATAATATTTAATACCCCCCCTGGCCCCCCTGAGAGGGGGGGAGGAAGAGATGAAGAATAACAGTAAACAGTAATAAATTTGTAAAACCATGGCAAAAATCGATTTTGGAGGTGTTCTTGAAAATGTCGTAACAAGAGAAGAGTTTCCACTCTCAAAAGCTCGCGAAGTTCTTAAAAATGAAGTTG
>DNOQ01000311.1 GCA_003501665.1 Bacteroidales bacterium
TCATGAAAGGCAAAAGAACGCCGCTGACCATTGCCATTTCAAAAGATGAAGGAAAAACATGGATAAAGATTAAAAATATTGAAGAAGATCCCGACGGATGGTATTGTTATACCGCAATCCATTTCACGGGGAAGAATGTACTTCTCGGGCATTGTGCAGGAAACCGTCCCGCAGGAACCGGTCTGGCTGTCACTCAGATCACCTTACTCAGACGGAAGTGGATCTGCCGTTGAATAGTCATCTGATGATATACAATACAAATTCATTAATCATCAAATCAAAATAGAGAAATTTTATTTACTTTCATCAGATTATAAAGGCAATTCATAAAATCAATATCTCATGAGAACACATATCTTTAAAGTACTGACGCTGGTACTGGTTTTACTACAAACAGGATGTAGTTCATCTGACAAAAAACTTACGGAAGAAATGAAAGCCAGTCTTTCAAAGTTCAAAGAAGTAACTCTGACCACTGATCTCTCATGGCTCAGTTCACAGGATAAAGAGATCATCGGTATACTGATTGATGTGGCCGCAATCATGGATGATATTTACTGGCTTGAGGCATACGGAGACAAGGAAGAACTTTTTGCCCGGACTGAGAACAAATACGCGAGGGAGTATCTTAAGATTCACTATGGCCCGTGGGACAGGCTCAATGACAATGCTCCCTTTCTCCCGGGTTTCGGGGCGAAACCTGCCTCTGCCCGATTCTATCCGTCCGACATGACCGTAAAAGAGTTCGAGGAATGGGATGATCCTGAAAAAAGCAGTCTGTATACCATTATAAAGCGCAACGAAGAAGGCAAATTAATTTCTGTACCCTATTCCGAGGCATTTCGTGAACAACACTCAAAGGCTGCCATATTGATGAATAAAGCTGCAGCACTGGCCGAAGATAAGGGCCTGAAGCAATACCTTACCATGCGGGCCGATGCTCTTCTTAACAATGAATACCAGCCGAGTGATTTCGCATGGATGGAGATGAAACAGTCGAACATTGATTTCGTCGTTGGTCCGATTGAGAATTATGAAGATCAACTCTTTGGTTACAAGGCAGCCCATGAAGCTTTTGTCCTGGTAAAGGACCCCGAATGGAGTGCACGTCTGGTGAAGTATAATGCCATGCTTACCGACCTTCAGGCTGCACTACCGGTTGACCCCGTTTATAAGGCAGAAATACCAGGCACCGATGCTGACATGAATGTCTATGATGCTATCTACTATGCCGGTGATTGCAATGCCGGTAGCAAGACCATTGCCATAAACCTGCCCAATGACCCGGAGATACATCTTGCCATAGGAAGCCGCAAGCTACAGCTGAAGAACTCCATGAAGGCCAAGTTTGATAATATCCTTATGCCCATTGCCGGTATGCTGATAGACGAGAGCCAGAGGAAGCACATCACTTTCGATGCTTTTTTCGAGAACACCACGTTTCACGAGGTGGCTCACGGCATGGGCATCAAGAACACCATTAACGGCAGGGGAACTGTGAGGGAAGCCCTGAAGGAACAGAATTCAGCCCTTGAGGAGGCCAAGGCTGATATTATGGGTCTGTGGCTTGTTACGCAGCTTTATGAGATTGGTGAGATAACAAGCGGTGAGGTAATGGACAACTACGTCACCTTTTTTGCCGGGATCTTCCGCTCGAGCCGTTTCGGGGCCGCCAGTGCACATGGCAAGGCGAATATGCTAAGCCTTAAATATTTTGCTGACCACGGCGCCTTTGTTTACCAGGACAATGGCTATTACAAGGTTAATTTTGAGGAGATGAAGAAGGCTGTGGAATCTCTTTTAGGGAAAATACTTACCGTGCAGGGTGACGGCGATTATGAAACGGTTAAATCCTGGATAGAAAGTGACGGTGTTATGACCGAAAATCTGCGCAGGGATCTTGATAAGGTAAATGCTGAAGGGATACCTGTCGATATAGTTTTCAGGCAGGGCAGCGAGGTACTGGGTCTGCAGTAGCAGCCTGAATACAAATTAATAGACATATAGCGAAAGACAAGTTGACTGAGATTAAAGTCTAAGAATGAAAAAATATTCGGATTCAGAGCTTCAGCAAAAATCGATTTTATATAGGCTCGCATTGCTGAAGTATATTAAAATGGCCGGAGCCGGACACACCGGAGGTGATCTGTCATGTGTTGATATTCTCAATGTACTTTATAACGATGTTTTGAATGTTTCACCAGAGAACTTTCATGATAAAAACCGTGACCGGTATATTCAAAGCAAAGGACATGCAGTTGAAATATTGTATGTAGTACTTGCAGAACGCGGTTTCTTCCCGGAAACCGATCTGGAAACTATCGGTAAATACAAATCACCATACATTGGCCACCCGACCCGTAAAGTAAACGGCATTGAATTTAATACCGGAGCACTTGGGCATGGTTTGGCCATCTCTTCAGGAATTGCCCTGGCTGGCAAAAGAGACAGAGCTCCATACCGTGTTTTCACCCTGATCGGCGACGGTGAACTGGCTGAAGGGTCGAACTGGGAAGCCGCCATGCTGGCTGCACATTATAAGCTTGATAATCTTTTGGCAATATTGGATCATAATACACTGCAAATTACCGGCAGGATTTCTGAAGTATGCAGCCCATATCCCATAGATGAAAAATGGAAAGCCTTCGGCTGGAATGTAATAACTGCCGATGGCCACAATATACTCTGGCTTCGTAAAGTGTTAAATGAAGCCACAAACCTGAAAGACAAGCCTACAATAATTATCGCCAACACCATTAAAGGTAAAGGTGTCAGCTTTATGGAAAATGATACAAGATGGCATCACAGAGTACCTTCAGATGATGAATATAAGATAGCAGTAAAGGAACTGGAAACACAATTAATTTGATATTTATTTCATTTTCCGCAAGGCCCTTTAAGAAGTCAACAAATATGTTATTGTAGAAAAGGAGTTTAAAAACGAAATCTGTAAGACTTTCTTTTATGAATATAACAGATCAAATTATTGAAGGCAAGGCTAATCTCGAAATTTTTTGTGATACACTTATTGATCTTGCACGTAAAGATTCAACAATTATAGCTGTTACCAGCGACTCCCGGGGTTCAAGCAGATTAATACCGTTTGCTGAGAAATATCCGGAACAAATTGTTGAAGTGGGGATTGCCGAACAAAATATAGTTGGCGTTGCAGCCGGTCTTGCTTCAACCGGAAAGAAAGTATTTGTAAGCTCTCCGGGTTGTTTCCTGTCCACCCGCTCACTGGAACAGATTAAAAACGATGTAGCGTATTCTGACTATCCGGTTAACCTTGTTGGTATTAGTTCAGGAGTAAGCTATGGGGCACTGGGAACCACGCATCACTCCCTGCATGATGTGGCAGCATTAAGAGCCATACATAACATTACTATTGTCGTACCAGCCGATAATTTCGAAACCAGGGAGACAATAAAGACTGCAGCCATTTCGAATAAACCATTCTATATCAGGTTCGGAAAGAAAAAAATGCCTCACCTGCATTCAGGCAGTGACACTTTCGGGATCGGAAAGGCTTCAACCATTCTTGAGGGGAATGATGTCGCAATTATAGCCTGTGGTGAAACGGTTTTTCCTGCCGTAGAGGCTGCAAAAATATTATACAATAAAGGTATCAGTACCCGTGTATTGAGCATGCATACCATTAAACCGCTCGATAACATTTCAATTTTGAAAGCTGCTAAAGAGTGCAAAGCAATCATCGTTGTTGAAGAACATAGCATTAATGGCGGTCTTGGTGAAGCGTGTGCAACAATCATTCTTGAAGCAGGATTGCCGGTGCCTTTTAAAAGAATGGGGATACCGGAGGAAGATACTGTCACGGGATCGCAGATGGAAGTATTTAACCATTACGGTATATCTGCATCGGGATTATGCAATGAAGCAGAGAAATTGCTAAGAAAAGTATAATTATTTAATAATTACACCTATTACTAATCTAATGAGAGGGAAATATTATGTTTTTAATTGAAAATTACTGGCTGGCAGTTTGCGGTTTTATTTTCTGCATGATCTGTTGGGGTTCGTGGTCGAATACCCAGAAACTGGCTGCAAAAACATGGCGCTTTGAATTATTCTACTGGGATTTTGTGTTAGGTCTCGTATTGACTGCCTTATTATGGGGATTTACCGCGGGTAGTACAGGAGAAAACGGCAGGCCATTCATAGAAGATTTAAAGCAAGCAGATGCTAAAAGTATCTTTTACGCTATGCTGGGTGGTACGGTCTGGAATCTCGGTAACCTGCTGCTTGTCGCAGCCATCGCTGTTGCGGGTATGTCTGTTGCATTCCCAATTGGCGGCGGATTAGCATGGCTGGGCGGAATAATATTTAATTTCATCATTGAAGCACGCGGAGGAGCTGAAATTAAGGCTCTGCCAACATCGATGTTATTCATTGGAGTTGCAATCATATTTGTTGCAATAGTCCTTACAATGATGGCATATAAAAAACTGGCATTACAACAAAAAAAACCTTCAACGGCAGGGATTGTCCTGTCGGTTCTGGCAGGCTTTTTTATAGCTTTCTTCTATGGATTCGTGGTTAAATCACTTGATCCTGTATTTGTTACCGGTGGCGCAGGGAACCTTGGCCCTTACAGCGGAGTACTCTTCTTCACGCTTGGCGCCTTCCTTACCACCTTCATATTCAATCCTTTCTTCATGGCAAAACCGGTTGAAGGCTCACCGGTAGCCATGAAAGAATATTTTACCGGGAACCTGAAAACCCACCTTATCGGAGTACTTGGAGGCCTGATATGGGCTTCCGGTATGGTGGTGAGTTTTATGGCAGTGGGTTCAGGCGATCCTGCCGTATCTTATGCCCTCAGCAACGCCGCACCTGTTGTGGCAATTCTCTGGGGTGTTTTTGTATGGAAAGAATTTAAGGGAGCTCCAAAAGGTACCAACCGGCTCCTCGCAATAATGTTCACCTTATTCCTGATCGGACTTGTAATAATAACCGCTTCAAAAGTAATGTGATAATATACACATATTTATAATGGCCGGTAAATATATTTTAGCAATCGATCAAAGTACTTCTGCAAGCAAGGTCATGCTGTTCAATAATAAGGCCCGACTTGTAAGCAGGGTATCCCTGCCACACCAGCAGTTTTACCCGCAGCAGGGCTTCGTGGAACACGATGCAGAAGA
>DNOQ01000227.1 GCA_003501665.1 Bacteroidales bacterium
GCCAAAAGTCGTTCTCTGCATGAGGTTTAAGGTAAAACGATTCGCCCTGCCTTGCTTTTGATATCTGACTTATTTTTGCGACGTTGTTCTGATTGTTCTTAAAAAACTTACCGAGCATATCCATATATCCCATGTACCCCAAAGCCTCAGAGCTTGTACCTAATTCAATGTAGTCGTTAGGTGAAGGAGTTGCGGTGAACAGAAACCTGTAATTTACTTTTTTCAGAAACGTATTGATCTGGTTCTTAATAGCACCGTCGAAGTTCTTTAATATTGAACTCTCGTCGAGAATGACACAATCAAAGTCAGACGAATTGAGATAATGCAAACGTTCATAATTTATTAACACAATCTTCTTTTTAAACTTGCCGTCCCTGGTATGCTCCACATCTTCAATGCCGAACTTATTAGCCTCTAAAAGATGTTGGTTAGCAACAGCAAGCGGAGTGATAATCAGAACCGGCTTATTAGTTGCCTGAACGTAATTTGATGCGACAACCAACTCAATAATAGTCTTACCAAGCCCCGTATCAAGAAACACCGCACACCGGCCTTTTCTTATTGCATAGTCGGCGACGTGCTTTTGAAAGTCAAACATAATATCAGGCATAAACTTCGGAGTTATCCCGTAATCTATTGAATTGTGTTTCTTCTTATNNACGTATTTAGTCAGCTTGTATCTCACCAAACCATTATTTTCATTATCTTATTATTCAGGCGGTTGATATTCAATGTGAACACCGGCCAGCCGTAATTCTCTGCTATCAGATGCTTAAAGACATCCATCTGCTTTTCATTTATATCAATCCACCGATCAACTTCCATTTGCTCATCGACATATTTTTTCAATTGATTTGCTTGTTCTGGAGTTGCCATGATCAAAAGTTTGGTATTGCATTATCGCCCAAATAATCTTCATTAAGGTCATCACGGGTTGGTTCGGTATAATTAATTACTTGTTGTTTAATTGCCGTTGTAAGCCAATTGCCGGTATCAGGAATCACGGTGTAAAATCTTCCCGTTTCCTTGTCATACATCATTTTACTCATACCCTGGTGACCGAGATGTTTAAATTTAATCTTCGACCAATATAACCTAACGGTATCAACCATTGCATTATTACTATCCGTATCTCTATGTACAATAATTCCATAATCAGTTTTATTATAAAAGTTGGCTGATCCTGAAATGTCATATAGCGACGGCACTTTTGTTTTATTTTCTCCGTCCTTTTCCATCTTCCGTGGGTGTGCTACCAAAAACACCAACACATCATTAAACTTTGCAAAGTTGATGAGCTTATCCAGGAACCGGCTTATGTATTGCGTCTCACTATCCTTATATTGGTGGTCAAGTTTATTATAAGGATCAATCACAACTATTTTTACGCCCCTTGTTTTTACAAGCATCTTCGCATGGTCAATAATGTAGTCAACCGTAAAATTTTCCTCATTCATGATATAGAAGAAGTTCTCACGGATATACTCGAATGCCATATCAAATTCCGCTTCAGATGATGCACTTGACCGAAACCTTTTGCCAATTATTTTCTCATACAGTTTACCATAATGATATTTTAAAGGATAATTTTCGGGAGTAAAAAATGCTGCTTTCCATTTCAACCGAAGATTCATTTTTGTTATCAGATAATCAACAAATTCACTCTTTCCGGAGGAGGGTACGCCAGTGACAATAGCCAACCGGCCAGACTCCCACCGGATATAATCATCAAATGGTTCATCTAATCTGAAACCTGGATCAACTCCGTTGTGAAACAGATCAACAATATCATTATACAAATGATCCACCATAACAATCCCCTTTGTCGGAATTGGTATCGCTTCTTTAATCGCATCCTGAAGTGCCGGTCCACCATAATCAATAAAATATTCATTTGCATCTTTGCAATCTTTAAAATTGACAAGCATACAACGATCAACGCCAAGCCTCCGGGCTAATTCATCCCTCATCTCAACACCTTTTGTATCTTGATCAGTCGCCAAATAAATACGCTTAACATTATCAAAAAGGCTGTGATACGTGTCAAGGTATTCAAGTTTAATATTTGCCCCATTAGGAACCGAAATAACATTATCAAATCCACATTCAATAAAACTCAAGGCATCAATTTCACCTTCAACAATGATTATGTCCTCAAACGCCAGAATTGTATCCTGATTGTAAAATATAAGTTCTGCTCCAGTATGTAACTTAAAGTTCTTTGGCAGTTCACGATATTTAATATTGATAAGTTTATCCTGAAAAAAATACGGAAAACAAACAACTTCTTTGTCGGTATAAATACGCATCTTAACAAGCGTCTTTTGTGAAATCATCCGCCCGGTGAACCACTTAACCGCCGCATCCGATAAGTTTGTTATGTTTTTCCATTCAGGAACGGCATATTGTTTAGCATCCGTTGGTCTATAAACATAAAAGGCAGCTCCACAATTATGGCAATTGCCTGTATTCTTATCAATATTCCACGACAAACACTTATCGGTTTTTTTCTTACGTGTATGAGAACAATCGGGACAAGTGTATTTTTGTTCTACACCTCTACCATCAGGCGTAAATTCGTAGGTGTTATTTGTTATAGTTGATTTTATCTTCATGGCATTATCCTTTCAGATTGCTTTTTGTTTTCAGGCTTAAACCAAACCGACCTCATTTTTTGTTTCCAGTTTAAAACCGGAGATCCATGACTATCGAACCAATTTGCGTCATTGTAATAATGCCATCTGGTTTCACCAAAGTCAGGATTATAACCATTCTCATCAAAATAATTTCTGACTTCTTGTATTGTAGGTTTTTTAAACGGCGTTCTCTTCCTTTTTATTTCACTTACAATATCAATATCATTGTCAATATCATTATCAGGGTTTTGGTTAACGTCTGAGTTATCTATATCCTTAACCAAAAGAGTAGGATTACCCCCTTTAGCCCCCGTTTCTCTCCTTATTTGCCTTGTTTTCTCATCTCTGACCATTCTTTTTGAAAATATTGCACCATCATCCCGGCGATAACAAACACCATCGGTTAACAACCTGGTTAACCAAATATTTGTATTTTGGTTATCCAAACCAACCATCCTGATAATTTCGTCATCAGTATAAGGACGCCCATTAGGATTAATCATTACACCCCTCTCACTGCTCTCCCACATATAACAAAGCAAGTCAAACCATAATCCTCTATAATCAGGAGGTAATGCCCTTACCTCTGGACATTTTAACCAGTCACCGACATAAAACGGCATATATGGTAAGTCTCTTTTTTTATCTTTTGCCATGTTATTTATTTCTTGGATCATAAAATTGAAACCTGAAATTACGCGCTACCTCTGCCGCATGACTAATTGCATGGTTTTTCCAGTCTATTGGAGCATTACACTTTGGACAGTAATAATAGTTACCCTCATCAAAATCTACTTTTATAGTATTACAATCTTTGCAATACATAAATACCATATAATTATCCCACCATGGCTGTAGCTGAATATTCTTATTCTCTCCATTCCAAAGATGAATATTAACAACTGCCTCAAGCGGATCACCAACAAATAATATAAGAGGCATTTTCATTGAGGATAATATTCTTTCTTCATATAGGTGATCAGTTATATATGAGAAGGGTTTAATTTCAAAATACACACCTGGTCCTCGTTTCTTATAGGTAGCCCCAACACCATCAAAATCTCCGGGTTCTATAATTTCTAAACCCTCCCTTAATATTGCATCAGGCAAAAAGAAGTCAGGTGTATATTGCGATCCGTCCTTACAAGTAAATTGTTCCGGCTCATAGTTCCACTTAATTTTCATCAAATCAAAAAATACAGCCCATTTAGCTTCAAGTTTTGACCTAAAATAATAGTTGTTATACCAAGTTGGTTTCGGGCGTGTAACTAATTCTTCTGCATCCATAATTATAAAATAAAAAGCCCCCGGACAAAAGAAAAACCACATCAGGAAAGCGTAACCAAACCCTCTGTGGTATCTTCCGCCCGGAGGCAGTATTATTAAACGAAGTTAAACCTGTTTTCATTTGTTACGCTTTTCGACTACAAATATAACAACTTATTTTTTACTTCGCAACTTTTTTGCAGGTTTATATTCACTTAAATCAAAATAATAATGGCCACCGACACGCCACATTACATACCTCATTTCAAAATAGGTGAGATACATATTGCTTAATATAACATCAATGATTTCTTCATTACCACTCCAGCCGCCAGTATGCAATTCAAGTTTTCTTTTACCCTTGTATTTACGATGCAAAACAAAACCCCAGTCATCAAAGTACCATCCATTTCTAAGTATGGTATCAACAAACTCAAAAACTGGCATCTGTTTTGGCTCATAATCTCTTATAAACTCAAGGTATTCATCAGTAGGATATCCGCCTATATCAAGAAGCGTGTCAGGTACGTTCATTTCTTTTTACGTTTTGCAGGTTTATTTACCACCGGCTTTCTGAAATACTAATACGTTCTGGTGTATCTTTGTTAGTTTCTTACCCCCATCAAATATTTTGGACGCTCTCATACTTGCAGTCCCCACAACGTTTAACAATATTGCATCGTTATATAGTTTTGCCCCGTTTCTTCTGAAGGCAGCCTTTGTTTCTCCGGGGAAATCGTAATAATATCCTTCCTTATCCCTAATATCCCCTACGACAAAACAGGCATACCCCCCGTATTTTAATAGTTTAAGTGAATACTTAATAATAGTTCCATATTTAAATAAAAAGTCATCCCATTTCATATTTGACAGGTCATTAGGCATATCCGAATAAATCTCAAGATTAAAATAGGGAGGGCATGAAATTATAAAATCAAATTGTTTATCCATGCCTTCCAAAATCAATTCACTGTCCCCACAAAACCATTCAGGCACATTATTGGGAATTATAGTATGGCCTTGCTCAATATTAGATAATACTTGCTCTTCTCGCAATTCAATTCCCGTATATTTATAGCCCAAATAATTAGCGACAATTCCACGAACAGAACCTCCGGCAAAGGGATCAAGAATAGTTCCGCCATCAGGACAAAACCAACGATACATTAATTCAGTTAATACGGGGTCAAATATACTGGTGCTTTGTTCGTCTGTATGATCTCGTTTACCTTCCTTTACTCTATAATAATCAAATTTACTTGCGGCTCCTGTATATGTCAATTCATCATTTCTACCTACCTCTGATTTTATTCCCTTACTAATCCATGCCCGTTTACGCCCTTGCCAATTTCCGCCTTTAGTATCTAATACACTAAACGGAGGTTCGATATACTTATCTCTCAGAAGTACATCCTCAATTATTTCATTACCGAATAAGTCTTTTGCCATTTTGTTTGTTTTTAGATTTAACCTTTTTATCCGTCACCGGCTTAATTATCCCGGCCAGCAGGTTGAACAGTTCTTTAGGGGTCATAATTCAATTATTAATTTTGTGTGTATCTTCAAAACAAACTCACGGCATCCGCGACCAACATGAATAAAATACCCGTTGTCAAACTCTTCAAGGACTTCATAAGTTCCTCCATTGCGGAGGCTTGTTTTGTCAATTACCTTGACCATTTTAATTTTCTTCATAGCTTCATTGTTAATTGTGTCTCAGGCTCAGGGATGTGTACGTTAAAATATTCAGCACAATGATCACGCACCTGGTTAATATAAACCATCATATCAGTCGTGGTCATCTCTCTTTTGAATGCCGGTACTTTTATTATCTCTGCCGTGTCACGGTTGACGATCTCACGGTTGGCAAACATCGACTTGCACCATGCATCCACTTCGGTAACGCTTGTCAACTGATCCCACCCGGCATCAATAGCAGCCTGTAAGAACATCGGATAAACTGCACCGAAAAGATAACCCAGTTGTGAAGTGCTTTTGTTCTTGCGGTACTTCTCGACTGTCAGCGTGTAGTTCCCTTTCGGCAAAGAGCGGAGGTCTTCCTCCATCACCTTGCGGTTTATGATGTGGAAAACATCTCCCTCTTTTCGTGCCTTGTAAACTAACTTTTTCACTTCACCTTGCCTTCACCTTTGTACAACTCATACCGGCTGCGCTTCGTCTCCAAATCCTCGCGTGACTTGAAGTAGTAAGTTATCCGCAGTCTCGGAATAGTTAAACTCACCTTGCCTTTTATGTCTCCACACTTGCAGAGCTTACGGGCAATGTCCTTGTCTACTATGGCCTTTTCCCTATCGGTGAACTGTGCCGGGTCGTCGAGGTTCTTCATCGCCACGGGAGATCATCCTCGGCCTGTGGGTCGGGGCGGGTTGCAACGTCGTCGTCAACATCACTCGGCTTCTTGCTGAGCATTTGAATATTGTTAGCAATGATCTCAGTGTAATAATGAGTATTGCCGTCTTTGTCGTCGTACTTGCCGTAGTTGATCTTACCGTCGATGTAGAGCATCATACCCTTTTTAACGTACTTCTCAACTATCTCAGCGAGTTTATCCCATACGACAATAGAGTGCCATGAGGTTATAGCCTCGGCATCTTTGCGTTTTTCAGAGGTGGCAAGTGAAAATTTTGCGACCTTCTTATTAGTTGCGGTTGTTCTTACATCGGGGTCTTTTCCGACGTTCCCGATTAAAATTGCCTTGTTTATCATATCATTGGATCATATTGGTTATACTTATCGAGTTTTGATTGTACTTCTAAAATGAGCATATCAAGTCTGAGTTCAAACAGTCGGTGCGTTTCATCATCTGGGTACACTGTTATAATAAACGGTTTCATGCCTTCGACGTAACTCATAAAATAACATTTTTCAAACCCTCCGACAAACAAATGAGCTTGCACCTGTGCTCGGTATTCTGACGGCAGTTTGTTCGCTGTTATGTAATCAAGGTGTGTGCGTGCAAGTGGACACTTAATCTCAAGGCAGGAATTATCGAACGCACCGTCTGGACTGTCACCTATCCATTCATGGAAGCGATTATCTTCATCAGGGATTATAAACCCGACCTCCGAAACATCAACCTCCATTATCTGCTCAAAAGCAGCACGAGCAACCGGCTCCATCTCTTTTGCCTCTTCCATTAGCTTATTACTAAATCCCTCTTCTTGTTTGCCGGTTATTATCTCACAAACAATATCCTTCACGAGATTTTTATATCCAACGGTTGTCGCATCCATTATAAGCGCAGCAAATCTGGTGCTTGTTACTCGCCCAGTACGAGCTTCATGCCACGCCTCTGACCCCTGATCAATGTTAAGTTTTATCATTGCTCAAGTGATTTATCAAGTTCAACCATTTTGCTGAACATTATCTCGGTCCACATCAGCATATCATCTAACTGAATACGACCTCCGACAACTAAGTCTTTAGCGTAAGACATTGCGAAGCCAGAATATCTGGATTGCTCTTTTGTCAATGCCTTGCCGAAATTACTCTGACGTTGCTGCTTTATCGGCTTAATAATTGTGTAAGTAAAAGTATTACCATCAGTGCCGGTATGATCTCGCTGTTCTTCTGTGAACTCAGCCTCTTGACCAGCGACAAATGATCTCTGGTCCTTGTACTTTGATGAATAAACGGCTTTCTTGTCGTTATATGTGACCTCGAAGTTATACATCTTCCCGAATTGAGTGTCACGCTCTTTCTTAAATGTTACTGTTTTAATTGTTGCCTTCATGGTTTTTATGTTAAAGTTACAAATTATTTCTTGATTTCAATGTCCTCAACTTCGGCAAGTTCATCATGCACGTACACGCCAGTACCTTCGTAAGTCATGCCGTTCCATTCAGTTCTGACGAGCCAGTATTCAGAACGCTCGTCAACGTCCTTGTCAAGCATTTCGATCATCTCCCATTCAAGTGTCCACCACTTCGGGATGAAGTCATCATGTGTCTGTTCACTCATTTCGTTTAAGTATTGTCTGTCTCTTGCGAGCCAGTGGTTTTCGTAGGCTATCATTTCTCGCGGGTATAGATGATTATGTCTGTACCACTAATCGTTTGAGTATAATCAAACCCTGGGCAAGAACACTCATACTTATTCCCAGTTTGGTATAATACGTTTACCGTTGCTCCTATTGGAAATTGGTGCCAGAAACTACAACCAATAATTTTCCCCAATCGTTCAGGTTGCGGCTCTTCTAACTCCGGCCACGTTATCCCCGGTGTGTTCATCAACTCTTCAAACTTCTTTGCTGTTGACTGCATCTCACTCAGGCAGCCCTGTAACTCTTCTTTAAGTGTCTTCATAATGTTTTTATTAAGGTGTTTATTACAAAATACAATGCCCCGATGACTATCAAGGCGGCGAAAGGATTAATCTTTTTCATGTCTCTTCGTTTTGGTATGGTAAAGAAAATAACTATTTCGGTCATAAACTATGATTTCCGTCATGTTTTCAATTTATTTTATAGGTCAACCATTTTTTTATCCGACAGAACGCAGTAAACCTTTGCGATCAGTTCCATCTCAGCGATCTTTGCAAGCAGCATCGCAGCCAGTTCCTTTTCTTTTTTTACCCGTGTTGTCACCACATTACTATCAATCCACCTGCTCACGGCTTCAATGTAGTTCGTGATCCTGGTATCAAATACCTTTTCTGTTTCACGCAGATTGTTGATCACCTTAATCGAGTGAATGACGTTGCAATGTTTCTGTCCGAACGGCTCGCCGAGTTGATTTAATGTCATGCCGTTGTAGAAGATACTGCCCATGTAGTAACATATTTGCCGTGCAGTTTTTATTTCATCTTTGCGGCTCTTATTTACTCTCGCCCATCTCCAATCGGGGAAACCCTCTTCTTTGAAGATGTATTTGCACATATCGGTATAGTTCATAATCTTTGATTTTAGGCAGCCATTAGTAGTTGAACAGTGTACTTGTCGGCTTCTCTGTCTAAGCTCCTTAAAACGCAAATTACGTATGTCCTGCGCCGTCTTTTGGCTATCCATTGATACCGCCTTAACTTTACAAGCCTTGTCAAGTCAATTAATACAGCACACGGGACAAGCCCTAAGTTCACAAACACACCAACAATAGCAGCCGGAAGTACAATAGCTGTTGTCAACTCCTTTAAGTAGGGTTTGTCGCTGATGAATGTTTCGGGCTGGAAGGGGTGCTTTTTGAGTATGTATGTCGTATAGTTCATGTTTTTCATCTGTTAGCTTAATCAAAAAATATATTTGCGTTTTTAGCTACCCATCCTTTACTATCCATAATTTGACGAAATGCCGCTAACATACCTCTCAGAAATTCTACTCTCTGACAATCCTTATCGCTTAATTGTTCAATGATCGCTTCGGCTTTACCCTCAAATTCAGCCTTATGAAATTCTTTTACAAACGTTTCCATTGTATGTTAGTTTATAGTTAAACATTATTTTCCTTAATCCCTGCAGCTCATTTTTTTCTGAACCTGAAATTGAATTATTGATAAAACAATAAAACTGAGCAAAAAAGTCAGTTCGCCCCAGCTTCGTAGTTACCGAAGTCCGGCAAGTCAATTAGAAAAGCTAAATGATTTCCCCGATTTGCGTCACTGATAACCTCGCCCAAAAGGTCTGCAGGTCGTATGATGTGGTTTTTCACAGAGCACACACTGGCGTTATCAATGTACTTAATTACTCCTCCTCTTTTGGTCGCACTCGATATAATCAGTGCCGGAGAGATATGAAAGAACTCCTCTGTTGCCGGTTTCGTAGCCAATGCAACACGGTTGTTCAGACCGGCGATTGAACCGGCGAACAGAAGAGCCTTATTTCTTTTCTTATCCATATTGCTTGGCTACGATGCCAATACAAAGATAAGAATTAATTCAATCCAATAGGTCAAAGAACAAATATTTTTATAATTCAAATTCATTAATGTTTTTTATTTTGCCAACATAACCTCTTCTACGTAATTCGGCACGAAGTTTTTCATCTGAGACAATATATTCTCCATCATCAATGTATTGCAAAATTTCTTCAATGTTACTGGTACTTATTATAGGTTTCGGATCGGAAGATGTATTTTTAATTTTCTTTGCCGATCTCTCTTTTCTATCGCTAATCTTTTCGGCGATCCTCTTTGCTTGGTGCTGTGTAAAACTAACCTCCAGTAACGACCTAATCATGCCGTGTTCACGTGTCAGGTAGCCAAACCTTATACCTTCAGTTATTATGCCTTTATCGCATGTGAATTTTTGAAATAACTCTTCAGTTGTTATTCCTATCGTACCTCTTTCATGAATTGCATTTAAACAATTCTGATACTTGATAATTGTACTTTTCTTTGACATCTCTTTTGTTTTTTAGTTTGATTAATTATAATTTATTAAATGGTTATTCATGTTATTGAGTACACCGCACAACAGTACAACCCCCAGCGGTAACGTCAAAGTAATACGTTTGACTGACAAAGTAATTCTGTCCCGGCTGTGCTGGTATTGAAAGTGTCATGTGATATTCATGCCGTCCCTCACTTAAAGTTAAGTTCAAGAATCCCTTGTCACCGCAGGTCGGTATCTGGTCGATTGTATTTATGTTATAAGGCTTCGGTATAACGCCTAATTTAATCCCGTCAACCCACAGATACCATCCCATACATTGAGGGGTAGATACGCTCTCTTCTGAGGTCCAGAAGATGACGTTTGTCTTTTCGATTTCTTTCGGCTCTTGTGGTTTCTCGCATGAGAACAACAGAACCGCAGCGATAATAAATAGTAGTCTTTTCATTTTGCTTTCTTTAAAAGTCTGAAACTCCACCTACCTATCTGAAGTCTTTTTATCATTCCGTTTCTTTCGCTGAAAAGTAATGGATGTTTCCGAATGTTCTTAGCAACTATGCCAAGTCCAAATATCCTTATCCACCACTGCCCATCATCAAAATAAGTGCTTATCGCTTTCATTTGTTCAGTACGTTAAATATGTCTCCAGTATGTGCATTGATCACTTGCCACTTGCGTCCGTCGAAGTTGAACAGAAGATCGTGCGAGATGAAAGACTTCTTACCCTCGGCCTCGGCTTTGGCAATTAAGGCTTTCTGCTTTTCGTTTAAGGCTATCTCAGGCATGGCTCAGTAGTTCAGGGTTCTCATAGATGTTGCCGATGACCTCAATGCTTGAATCGCCGATATATACATCCTCAGCAATAAATCCTCCATTTTTAAAGGTTACAATAACAGGGGTCTTGTAATATTTATGGGTAAGAATATCCCCCTCGTATATCTCCTTGCCGTTCTTGTCCTTGAGGCCGGTGAACTGAGTAACCTCATAAATATCTGTGCTGAAATCAAACACCCCGTCAATGAGCGGAAATTCGCCATCAATCCATTGTTTAAACTTTTTGTTCCAAAACCTGAACTTAATCTCTCTTTTCATATCTTCTTGTATTTACCCGTTTCATATTCTTTGTACATCGCCCGTCCGTCCTCACGAAGCTCACGAAGCCGACGAAGGATAGTTCCGTCCATAAGGTATTCACGGTTCGTTATTCTGCGAACGCCACGCACCAGGTCAAGAACATTGAAGATATCCCTCTGCTGATTGAACGCAAGTCTGGTCGCCTCGTAAACAGTAGCCTTGCCGACGGCCTTGATCTCGTTAAAGTAGTACATCATAAACTTCGGATCGCCGTCAAAGAAAACAGCCACGCCGTCCGATGTCATCTCTGCCAGTCCGGTACGCCCTTCGTTGGGGTCGCCGGGTTTGGTGATTA
>DNOQ01000368.1:0-5910 GCA_003501665.1 Bacteroidales bacterium
TTCTCTTAAATGAATGGCTCACCAAATATATGAACAGGACACAGATCGGATTTGATGTTTTCCTGTATGCACTTGTCGTTGTAGCGGGATCGTTTATTATCATCAGTGGTATAATGACTTATCGGGTCATAAGCGATAACCCGGTTAATAATCTGAGATATGAATAGAAAAATTGAAATAAAATGAAGAATCGGTATCACATTTCAAATTAAAAAAGTACTAAAATGAAAACACTTAGCAGATCATTAATGATTAAATTATTACTTCTACTTCCCGGTACATTAATAATTCAATCATACCCAGTCTCCGCAAGAATGCCTTCAAAGGAATTGAAAGAGGAGGCCTGGAAATTCACAAATAAAGACACATTGTCAATAGAAACCATGGGGAAAACAAAAGTTTTTATTACTGGTTCCAATTCAGGAGAGATAGAGATAAAGCTTCGATATATAGCCAAACCGGATGAGAAGTTCGAAGTGAAAGAAACGCAAAGGGCAATTTATTTGAAGGCAAATATCCTGAATTATGACCCACACAAGCCTACGCAAACATATTTTGAAGAGAGTACCTTGATAATCACTGTTCCTCATGGTATGTATATCAGATGCAACGGGAGTTCAGGTGAATTTAAAGTAACCGGTTTTATCGGAGTTCTAAAGGCTGTCTATGGTCAGGGACGGTTTAGTATTAATAATGTCGAGGGATCTATTAATTTACAGCTTGCCATGCTGGAAGCTAAAATTCAACATTCAAAGGGTTCATTCAACCTGAGTTCTGGAATCGGATCGATCAGAACAAAAGATTTAACAGTTAATGGGAAAAGTAGTTTCAGTACTGGAATGGGAATTGTAAAAATTTCGCTAGCCCGGGAACCTGAATCAGAACTATATATAAACTCCAGTTTTAATAAAGCACAGGTAAGATTTAACGGTCACCCTGTAACTGGGTACTTTGAGTTCATCGCCATGGCAGATGGGGGTAGAATTACATCTCCATTTAAATTTGACAAGGAAGAAACATTTTTGGATGATATTAAAAATTACAATACTTCTGCAGATTTCGGAAAGAAGGATGACTATTACAGGAAAAGTTTCATCAGGGGTGACAGCATACCAAAAATTACAATAAAGACTGTTACAGGGACAGCTCAATTGACAAGATAGCAAATGTGCAATGCCTATATGGCATGTCTGGTTAGTTGGAAGATTTGCAGATAATTCTTCTTCTGATATAAAACTGTGTAATAAATATACTTGGAATTGGTAATTTGATTAAACTAATCGTATTGAAATGAAGACTTTAAATCTGATATCCTTTCTGATATTATTTCTAATAGTAAATAGAATTCTCTCCGGCCAGGAGGAATCCTTTAGTGAGTATGGAAAACAGACTGAAATTATTGAAAGAGAAATTCCTCTACTAATGAAACAATATTCCATCCCGGGACTTTCACTGGCGATAATACGAGATGGGCAGATTGATTATGCTAAAGGTTTTGGCGTAAGAAATATTAATACACAAGAGCCGGTAATTAACAGTACCGTATTCGCTGCTGCATCACTTACAAAACCTGTGTTTTCCTACCTTGTACTCAAATTGCATGATGAGGGTAAAATAGACATCGATACACCCTTATATAAGTATATTCCTGTTAAATATCTTGAAAAATATTTTATTAAAGGTCCAGTAACCGAACCAGGTTTTGATTTTGAAGAATTCAAGAAAATAACCGGCAGATTAGTATTATGCCATTCCACAGGTCTTCCGGTGTACCAGGCTTCCAGACCTCTTAAATTTGATTTTCCTCCCGGAACAGAGTTCAGGTATTCACCATTCAGTTTCAGGCTTCTTGAACTCGCTGTGTATTGTATACAGGGTTCTGATGAAAAACATATTTTTAAAACCTATTTAAATGATTGGGTAAAAAAATATGTATTTGACCCTCTTGGGATGACAAGAAGCAGCATGATCTGGAGCAAAGAGTTTAACAAAACAACAGTGGCAGGTCATGACCTTTTCAATTCCACTTCAGGGGAGTTCGTTAAAAATAGATATGCCGGATCCCAGGCATCCTTATACACTACAGCCGAAGACTATGCGCGTTTCATCATTGCTGTAATGAAAGGTGAAGGATTGAAAGAGAAGACAGCTGCAGAAATGTTGAGATCGCAGATAAATATGAAAGAGGAAAACAATTTCTGGGGTCTTGGAATTGGGCTTGAAAAAGCGGACAAAGGATCATACTTCTGGCAATGGGGTGATTATGGGCTTCACAAATCATTCATGATAGGGTCATCTGGCTTACAGGATGGTTTAGTATATTTCAGCAATAGCTATTATGGTCTATGCCCTTCAGACGATATAATTCAATTAATTCTTGGTGGTGAACATCCTGTGTTTTTGAACAGTATTATGGTAAGTTATACAGTTGCAATCAAAAAATGGGTACACCTTTTTTGTATTGAAGGTGTGGATAAAGGTGTGATAGCTTACAACAAGGAAAAGCTGGAAAATAAAAATCCGGTATCAGAATCATTACTGTTTGCAATAGGAGATGAATTCTTAAAGAAGAATAGATTTATCGATGCTGCTTCAGTTTTTACTTTAGCTGCACCTGATTACCCGGCTTCCTATAAAGCCTTTTACAAACTGGGTGCATCATATATGTATGCCGGAAACAAAGAACTTGCCATAGAAAACTTTGAAAAGTCACTTCAGATAAATCCTCAATATAAAAATGCCGAAGAGAAACTGAGAAATCTAAAAGGGGAAAAATAAGATATATTGTACAAAGATATCTGGATGGATATATAATTAGAAAGTTATTCCAGTTAAACTATTCTGTATTAGTTACATCCAAAATAGTCAGGGTTCAACTTTTGTCCGTTCGGGGTACAGAAAAAGAGCCCTCCTTCGCTGAAGCTCCAGAGGGCAAAGCGAGAGTGAGAGTGAGAGCGAGGGAGCTCGAACTTGAGCTCTCGCTCTTTTTTCCTCACTCGCGCACTCACACTCACACTTTTTCAAGTTGCCCCATCTGACTTCCTGTAAAATTAGAGGATGTTACCAGGATGAAACATATCATATTCTAATTTTAATTAACCCTTAGGGAGATTATTCCAGAATTTATTTGGTTTATTTATGGCATATAAGATACTAATTATTTAGCATTTTTATGTTTCTAAGGTCCACCTTATTTAAATTAAACAGATATTTATGATCCATATTTTAGAATTATTGTATCTTTGAATAAACTAAAGCCTATGCAATATATTGAAAGAAAAATCGACAAGGAGCTCATTGATTGGAAAAACCAGCCTTCCAGAAAACCCCTGCTGGTCAGGGGAGCTAGACAGGTTGGAAAATCGTCAACAGTAAAAAATCTGGGAAAAACTTTTGAGTTCTTCATTGAAGTGGATTTTATTTCAAATAAGTCAATACACAAGCTGTTTGAGGGAGATATCAATCCGATTAGAATTTATGAAGAATTATCTCTGATCTTTAACACTCCTGTAATTGCAGGCAAAACATTAGTTTTTCTTGATGAGATCCAGGCCTGCATACCCGCAATGACTTCTCTAAGGTACTTCTATGAAAAAGTTCCTGATATTCACCTGATTGCTGCAGGATCGCTATTGGAATTTGCATTAAAGGAATTACCTTCATTTGGAGTTGGCAGAATAAGGTCCATATACCTTTACCCATTCTCATTCAGCGAATTTCTTATAGCTTTTAACGAAAGATCTTTGGTTCAACTGATTGATAAATCTATTATTGACAAACCATTGTCTGAACCTGTTCATAACAAGCTCAAACAATATCTTATAAGGTACATCACTATTGGCGGGATGCCTGAAGTCGTAGCATCATATGTTAATGGAGCATCATTACTTGATTGCCAGGGTATTTTAGAAGAGTTGACAAACTCTTTATACGATGATTTCTCAAAGTATAAATCGAAAGTTCCTGCAACCAGATTAAGGGAGGCATTTTCCTCAGTTATTATGCAAACGGGTTCCAAGTTTGTTCTTTCGCAAATAGATTCACAAGCTAATCGCCTTCAATTAAAAGAAAGCCTGGCACTTTTAGAGCAGGCTGGCATTATTTTCCCCGTTGTACATTCATCATCAAATGGAATCCCTCTTGGCGCCCAGGTAAATAATAAGTTCAGAAAATATTTAATTTTTGACACCGGGATATTCCAGAGGTTTTTAAATCTTGATCTCTCTGAATTGTTTCTGAACACGGAGATATCATTGGTTAACAAAGGAACAATTGCAGAGCTCTATACAGGATTGGAATTAATAAAATCCCAACCGACCAACCAGGCCTCGTCTTTGTATTACTGGCAAAGAGAAAAGAGAGGAAGCCAGGCTGAGGTTGACTATGTAATTGAGCTTGGCAACAGGATTGTTCCAATTGAGGTCAAATCGGGTATTAAAGGGAAAATGCAAAGTCTGCGGATTTTTATTGAGGAAAAAAAGTGCAAATTCGGAATCCGGACCTCCTTAGAGAATTTCGCCAGCCTGGAGAAAATAAATATTATTCCCCTTTATGCTATTGGAGCAATATTTAAAGCACGAAAAAACAACTCATTAACCTGAACCAAACAGATTAATCAACCGGTTGCAACTTTTGTCCGTTCGGGGTACCAAACGGGACAAGAGGTCAAAATCGACCTCTTGTTTTTTTTGGAACTTCCCAAAACCTCACTAATCCTTAGGATGAGTTGTATGGGTTCCGTGAAGACAGGGGTTGCAACTTTTCCTTTATCTAAAACGANNTTTTTCGGCAAAGATGCAACAGCAGACAGAAAAATGAAAATATTTAATCTCATGGAACGCAAAATGGTTGAATTCTTTTTCCTATTTTCGAAATTTTTAATAAAAATATGTTCAGCCCTGAACGACTTCTGCTCCTTTGCATATTTTTTCTTTCCGTGGAAATAGTGCTTTATTCCCAGGAGAAAGCTGTGAACCGGGATAAATACCGTATTAATATATCACGCACCGGCGAGACAATGAAGATTGACGGAGTGCTTGATGAGAAATCCTGGCAGAGCTCAGAAACAGCTGAGAATTTTATACGTGTAACGCCGGTAGATACAGGTTTTGCACTTGCAAAAACTACTGTTGTGATCACCTACGATAAATCTTATTTATATGTCGGGGCTGTCTGCTATGATCCCTTACCCGGGAAAAGGCCTGTGGAATCCCTGCGCAGGGATTTTGAATTTGGCAAAAATGATAACTTCAGGATACACATTGATACCTACAATAATCTTACCAACGGGTATGCCTTCGGTGTCTCTGCAGCTGGCGCACAGTGTGACGGAGTGATAAACAACGGAAACCAGTCGAGCTTTACCTGGGATACCAAATGGAAATCTGCAGTGAAGAGCTACAACGACCGCTGGGTAGCTGAGATGGCCATCCCTTTCCGCAGCCTCCGTTATTTCGGTGGAGAGAAAGAATGGGGAGTCAACTTTGGCCGGCTTGATCTTAAAACTAATGAAAAATCAGCATGGGCACCTGTTCCGCGTCAATTTCCTCATAACTCCCTGCCTCATGCAGGAACACTGGTCTGGGATGAGCCTCCTGATAAAGCAGGATTAAGGTTATCTGTCATTCCATATGCCACTGCAACAGTCATAAAAAATACAGAAACAGGGGAATCTGCAAGATGGAAATGGAATGCAGGCTTTGATACTAAAATGATATTGTCGACATCGATGAACCTCGACCTGACAGTCAATCCTGATTATTCCCAGGTTGAGGAAGACAGGCAGCAGACTAATCTTGATCGTTTTGAATTGTTTTATCCTGAAAGACGACAGTTTTTTCTTGAAAACAGCGACCTGTTTGCCAATCTCGGAAACAAACAGGCACGCCCTTTCTTTTCAAGGCGTATCGG
>DNOQ01000368.1:5969-10244 GCA_003501665.1 Bacteroidales bacterium
GCTGTTCTGCAGCGTGAGATCTTCAGCCGTTCCAGCATTGCAGGGTTTCTTGTTCATAAACAGATCACCGGAAAGTATAATGATTCTGAGTTCTCCGGGTACCGTTATAACAGTGTGGCAGGATTAGAGTATAATTTCGCCTCTGCAGATAACAGGTTACAGGGAAAAACATTCTATCATCAGGCATTTTATCCCGGAGCGGGGATGAATGCTGCAGCTGCTTCAGGAAATATAAGCTATTCCACACAGTACCTGAAAGCCGGCATCGATCAGTCGTGGATAGGTTCGGATTACATTGCAGAAGCGGGTTATATAAGGAGGACCGGTTTCTATGAGATCACACCGTCTGTCAGCTACCTTTTTTATCCATCAGGGTCGAAAAGGATCATCAGCCATGGTCCCGGTGCCAGTTTCGATGTGATCTTCGATCCGGAAGTCAGCATAACTGACCGGGAAACACAACTTTCATATAGTATCGGATGGCAGAATAAAAGCCAGCTGTCCGTCAGCATGGAAGAACAATTCGTTAAGCTCAGCCGTGCTTTTGATCCTACCAATACCGATGGAGAGAAACTTGACGCGGGTGAGCAGTTTAACTGGAAAAGTGTCCGGGCGGGATTTACTTCAGATGCCCGAAAATTATTCAACTACACCCTGAATGCAAGCATCGGAGGTTACTATAACGGAAACCGCTGGAACGTCAACGGACTAATGAACTACCGTATACAGCCATATGGCAGCGTTGGAATGACAATGAGTTATAACAACATCTCATTACCCGAACCTTACAATAGTGCGGAACTGATCCTTGTGGGACCCACACTGGATATAACCTTCACGGATAAAATATTCCTCACCACATTCGTCCAATACAACAACCAGATCGATAACCTGAATATGAATATCCGCTTCCAGTGGCGCTTTGCACCGGTGTCGGATCTGTTTATCGTGTATACAGGAAATTCCTACACGGAAAATTTCGTGAATAAGAACCGGGGATTAGTCGTTAAGCTATCATACTGGTTCAACTGACTTCATAAACCGTAAAGGAAGTAAAGTGAGCGGAGGAAATTCTTTGACCACCGTAGCTTTGTTTGACCACCGTAGCTTTAGCGAAGGTGGTAGCGAAGGTGGTGGCGAAGGTGGTGGCGAAGATGGGCTCCCGCACTCCTCCATTTTTAAGTTGTTAAGATAACATTCATTTAAATGGTTGAGGATCCCTCTTTATCTTAAATCTCTGGTATTAATATGTTGGTTTACCTGAAGGAGGTTAAAGGTAAAAAGCAGTGTATATCTGAAAACTTTGTATCCCTGTTAATTGATAAGATAAATTATTTTTAATTTTGGCTGACTTCATCAGGAATTAAAACAGACCTGATCATAAAAAATCCTTCGGGCAAAGATGGCACATAATTTAACCATTAAGCAGAACAGCTATTATAAACTAATAGAACGGATCAACAGGTTTCCTCAAGGGGCCCCTGCTTCTGATCTGCTTTTTGAGATATTGAAAATACTATTCTCCGAAAGAGAAGCCGGACTTGTTTCCTTGTTACCGATCAAGCCCTTCAATTCTAAAAAAGCAGCCATAATCTGGAAGATAAAAGAGTCAGAGGCAAGGACAATCCTGAATGATCTGGCTGACCGTGGAATCCTACTTGATTTCGAGGACAAGAATGATGTAATTTATTCTATGCCTCCACCCATGGCCGGATTCTTTGAGTTCTCGATGATGAGGTACAGTAATAACATTGACCAGAAGAAGCTTTCAGAACTCTTTTACTACTACATGAATATTGAAGAGGATTTTATCAAAGGACTCTTTACCCATGGAGAAACCCAGCTGGGAAGGGTATTTGTCAATGAGTCAGCCTTAAATGAAGAAAACTCCCTGCATGTTCTTGATTACGAAAGAGCCTCTGAAGTAATTAAAACAGCCACTCACATAGGAACCGGGATATGCTATTGCCGACATAAAATGCAGCATATAGGCAAAAACTGCGATGCTGAAATGGACATCTGCATGACATTTAATGGAACAGCAGATTCTCTTATTCGTCATGGAATTGCAAGAAGGGTGGATATATCCGAAGGGCTGGATCTTTTACAGAAAGCAAGGAATACCAATCTGGTCCAGTTTGGAGAAAATGTAAGAGAACGGGTAAACTTCATTTGTAACTGTTGCGGTTGTTGTTGCGAAGCATTAATTGCGGCAAGAAGGTTTGGATTTCTGCATCCTGTGCATACTACAAACTTCATCCCGTCAATTAACACTGAACTCTGCAATGGATGCGGCAAATGCGTATCACTGTGTCCGGTTGAGGCAATGACATTGGTTTCTTCAAATGATCCCTTGAAACCTTTTAGAAAATTAGCAAAATTGGAACAGGAAATTTGCCTGGGTTGCGGTGTTTGTCTTTCAGGTTGCAATAAAAATGCAATAGTGCTTAAATCAAGAAAGGAGCGGGTAATCACACCTGTTGATTCTGTTCACAGGGTTGTGGTAATGGCAATAGAAAGAGGAAAACTTCATAATCTGATCTTTGACAATCATGTACTGGCGAGCCATAGAGCTCTTGCTGCAGTTCTGGGTGTTATATTAAAGCTTCCGCCTATTGCACAGTCTCTTGCATCAAGACAATTCAAATCTAGATACCTTGAAGGCCTGATAAGAAGAAATTACAATCACAATTGAACAAGTATAAATATACACTCATGAAATTCATCATCTTGTTTTTCTTTTTGTTTCCCGGTGTGTCCGGTCTTGCTCAGGGGCAGACCAAAAACCCGCCTGAAAATGTAGTGATAACATCCAAAAAGGATAATACCCGGGTAAGAACAAATGAAAATGGGGAACTACTTATAAATGTATCTCCAAAGGATTTCCGTAAATTTAAAGCCAATGGATTGGTCCGCTATAATGACTTTGGGGCCAGGGGCGATGGCAAAACCGATGATATAGACGTCATCGCTGCGACTCATGCATTCGCCAATCAAAACGGACTTGCCGTGAAAGCCGACGAGGGAGCCATATACTACATCGGCGGAAAGAACCGAACGGCAGTCATCCGGACTGACACCGATTTCGGCACGGCTGCCTTTATCATTGACGATACCGACGTCCAAAACCGTAATGAACATGTTTTCCTGGTTAGTTCCAGCCTTACTCCTTTCAGACCTGAAGGGATATCTTCCCTTAAAAGGAATCAGGATAAAATTGACATATCCCTGCCCGGCCCCTGCCTTGTCACCGTCACCAATTCCAATGTAAAACGATACATCCGGTTTGGACCGAACCAGAATAACGGATCCCCGCAGACGGATATATTTATAGTTGACAAAGACGGCAAGGTGGATACGGACACTCCGATTATCTGGGATTTCGACCAGATAACGGACATCACAGCCCTTCCCATTGATGAGACAAAGCTGACCATCACCGGAGGACGTTTCACCACTATTGCGAACAGTGCCGAATCAAAGTACACCTACTACAGCCGGGGCATCGCGATCAGGCGTTCCAATGTTCTTGTGAATGGGCTGGAACACCGCATCACCGGCGAAGGAGACCATGGAGCGCCTTATGGCGGTTTTATAAATATAGGTGAATGCTCATACGTGACGGTCCGGAATACCATCCTGACCGGACATAAAACCTACCAGACTATCGGTGCGGCAGGAGTTCCTGTCTCTATGGGTAGTTACGATATCTCCATCAACCGGGCTCTCAATGTATCATTCGTGAACTGCAGCCAGACAAATGATATCAATGACAGCAGATACTGGGGAATCCTGGGATCCAATTACTGCAAGAATCTTGTTTATGACAATTGCACCTTATCCCGGTTCGACGCCCACATGGGAGTTGCCAATGCCACCATCCGCAACTCGAAGCTGGGTCACCAGGGAATAAACGCCATAGGCAGCGGCACCTTTACCGTGGAGAATTCCACTATCTACGGAAGGAGCCTCATCAATCTGCGCTCCGACTACGGNNAGTACGTGGCAGGGAGAGTTCCTCATCCGCAACTGTATTTTCGTACCCGCAGGCGGCAGACCGATCAGTGTCAGCCTTATCGGCGGATCATATTCCGGACAGCATGATTTCGGCTACATCTGTTATATGCCGGAACGGATCACAATCGAAAACCTTCATATCGATGACTCCGGACATCCGGAGAACTACAACGGTCCAGCTATATTTGCAGATTTCAATCCACTTATGTCCGACGAATCCTACCTGGAAAAGTTTCCCTATGTCAGAACCAGGGAAGT
>DNOQ01000367.1 GCA_003501665.1 Bacteroidales bacterium
TTGAGATAGAAGCAAACCTGCGTTGGCTCGAGATGGGTGCAAATTGCAACAATGGCTCTGCCAAGCTCGCCACCCTGACCGGGGTTACGGGAGGCATGCACATGGATGCAACATACGACAGTCAGACGCCCACATGGTATTACTCTGACCCCAGGGGTTTGTATGGATTCATCTCCGAGGGCGGAGGGGGAGGGAGCATACCCGTTCAGGAAACCATGCGCAGGATACTTCCTGAATCTAATCTTTGGCCTTACAACTCCGCGGAAAATTACAATCTGAATNNGGAACTATCATGTCTGCAGGGGCAGCTTCAACAACCTTGGCCAGCATGTTTTGTTCATTGACGGCTCATACGGAGCCTCTGCCACATTTGATGAATTCATTGCACGGGCCCAGGTCTTTCAATATGATTTGCAGAGGGCCCAGTATGAAGCTTTGAATTCAAACCGGTACCGGAACACAAGCGGTTTTATAAACTGGATGCTCAACAATGCCTGGCCAATTATGTTCTGGAACCAGTTTGACTATTACATGAATCCGAATGGCACCACATACGGTGCAAGGAAAGGCAATGAACCCGTTCATATAATGTACAACATGTACCGGAAGTGCGTCAATGTTGTCAACAATACATTTGCAGAGTACCCGGGAGCTGTGGCCACGCTGAAGGTTTATGACATCTTGGGAAACCGGATCAGCAATACACTTGAAAAAACAATAGATATCCGTGGTGACGGCGCACCCGCTGCGGTTGATTATGCAGTTTCGGGAAATAACAGGTTATCCCCTAGGACAATAGGTCTGGTAAAAGATGAAAGCAATTCCTATGAACCTTACCGGATCAACTATTTCGGAAAGCTTACGGAAGCTTATGGAGTTACGGAAATATGGGATTACGATGATATACAGACTGCATTGACCGGTCCACCTTCGGATGTGTATTTCATACGGCTGGAACTGAGTGCTGCGGATGGCAGGTTGCTCAGCCTGAACTCCTATGCCGAGCCTTTGCGAAATGATGTGGCAGGAGCAAGCCACTCCTGGAACCGGTCAGGCACTTACCAGGCTCCTGACATGACCCAGCTGAATCAGCTTCCCCATGTTGATCTGGAAGTTACGCAACCGGCATTCAAAAAAGCTTCCGGAAAGAACATCCTGACCTGCAGGGTAAGCAATCCGACTGACAATATCGCATATGCTGTTGAACTTAAGGCATACACAGGCAGCGACTGGAGGACTCTTGTGGCTCCTGTCATCTATGATGATAACCTGTTTACCCTTTTCCCGGGAGAGAGCCGCGACATCGATATTTCGTATAACCGGTCGGATCTGTCAGGGAAAGCCTTTGTCGCTGTCAACTGTTACAACAACGTGATCAATGGGAAAAGCTCCAGGGCTGCAACAAGCATCTACACCACTGTACCACAGGCTGGATCCAATAACATAGCCCGCGGCAAAACAGTGACAGGAGGCACTGATCCTATAAATGCCACGGACGTAACACCGGGAGGACAGGCAACTGCCGGTGAAGGCAGGACATTCATTGACTCCGACATGAACACCTTTGCCACGCTGTCGCCGGAACAGGGATCCTTTGTAGTGGATCTCGATAGTGTCAGGAGTTTCGACAGAATAATGCTGCGCTGGAACCGTATGAACAGTCTGCGAGGCCGGCCGGATCATGTCAGGATTGAGGTAAGCAATGACAATGTGCAGTACACGGAAGTTGCAAGTTATGATAACAGTAAAATGGGTTCGATAATGACCAACATTATCCTCCCTGCACAGGCGAGGGGACGTTATGTAAGGATCATACCTTCCGGGCTGACTGGAATGTCTCCGGCTGTCGGCATGAGAGGCGGTGATGAGTCGGGAGCATCAGGGCANNGCGGCATACGTCAGGCAGACTCTTCAAAGGTATTCAACCTGTCGGCTATTGAGATATACACCTTTAAATAACATTATGAAGATATTGGCGATGATCGACCCCGGCCTGTCTGAAAGATCTCCCGACTTATTTTTCTACTCAAGTTAATAAAAGCAAAAATGAGAATTACAAAAACAACCATGAGGTGGGGCATCAGCTTGTTGTTGCTTTCAATAATTATCATTATTGCCTGCATTAAACCACCACCTCAAGATCCCATTCAATATTACGAAAGAGAAACCGGGCAATTAAAAACAGAAAGGGTGGCCGGAGAAAAGTGGTTGGTATGGTTGTATTATAATCCAATAGGAGAAGCAACCTTGTGGACCCTGGCAAAAAGGAAGCTGGTTTCATCTGTTTATGGTAAAATGATGGATCGCACTTCATCAGCTAAAAGAATACATCCCTTTATTGAAGATTTTGATATAGATATGAGCGGTGTCCAGGAACAGGAGTTTAAAAATTTTAATGATTTTTTTACCCGAAAACTAAAGGATAATGCAAGACCGGTTGATACCGGTTTAAATATTGTTATATCTCCCGCAGATGGTAAAATCATGGCGTATGACGATATCAGCAACTCTGATTTCATAATAAAAGGATTTCGTTTTGATGTATCTTCCTTTTTGGATAATCCAGTTCTTGCACAAAAGTACCTTGATGGTACCCTTATTATCATCCGGCTAGCCCCGGTCGATTATCATCGTTTCCATTTTCCGGTCAGTGGAAATCTGACTCCGGACAAAAAGATTGAAGGTGACTATTATTCCGTCAATCCATTTGCTTTACGTAAAAAGGCTGAAATATTCTTTTTGAATAAGAGAGAATATACAATTATTTCAAATCCTTTGTTTGGTGATGTTATTATGGCCGAAGTAGGTGCCACCATGGTAGGAGGCATCGTACAGACTTATAAGGGAAATTCGGTAAAGAAAGGTGAGGAGAAAGGCTACTTTAAGTTTGGAGGTTCAACTCTAGTATTGCTGTTTGGAAGAAGTAAAATCTACATTGATAAGGATATATTGATCAATACAGCAAATGGATATGAAACTGCCGTTAAAATGGGAGAAAGAATTGGTGATGCTTCTCTCAATCAATAATTGGCGGGGTGTAATGTTGATCGGCAGAGTTAAAGGAACATACTGAGATCTGTCTCAATTCCGGTTGCAACTTTCATCCGTTCGGGGTACAGAAAAAGAGCGAGTGTGAGAGCGAGTGCGAGAGCAATCGCAAACTGAATTTATATTCAGTTCTTTTAAAAAAAATCCTGAAGTTAGAAAAACTTAAACTGTTTTTTATTGTTAAAATGAAATATTTGTCTCCTTAAACAATATCTTTGTCCCTGTGAAAAAGGTATTAGTGGTCATAACATTCTTAGTTTCAATGGTGATTACCATTGCGCATGATGCTATTCACCACCATCACGATACCCCTGAAAATATAGAATTTATTTCCGGGTCATATTCCGATGACCATGGACATGACGATAAAGATGATCATCATAATCATTTCCCACCGCATCAGCATTTAATCTCGGAAAGTGATCTGTTAGCCGGGCGAAATACTATCTCATCCGGCAGATTTAGTAATGACTTTGATCAGGATCTGGCTTTATTGCCACCTCCTTATTCTGATAATGATTCCTTTAAATATTTTACAGGTTTTGTCCGTTTAATCAAGAAACCTCTGGGTTCCTTCCCTTTTATTATCTCCATCAATTCGACAAGGGGATCTCCATTTATTTCCTGAAATCCGGAAGACATTCCGTTCGAATCCTTGTTTGATTTCATTTCCTGATACTCTTCGGGATTAATTTATTTATGTAAACATATGAAGAAGAATTTATTATTACTTTTTACGATGGCATGCCTTGCATCCTGCCAACAGAAACAGAAGGATATTAATCTTGTTGGTTCTGATTATTCTGCACTTGAGCCACTTTCAATCACTGTCTTCACAAATAAGGTTGAATTATTTGCTGAGTTCAGACCTTTCATAATTGGTCAGGAAACAGCATTCGCAGCACACCTGAATGACCTTAAAGAATTTAAACCATTTCCAAATGGATCCCTTCAGGTAATACTTAAAAATAGCATAAACCAGTATGAGAATAAGGTTGATGCTCCATCTGTCCCTGGAATATACCGGCCTGTTATTACTCCGACAGAACCCGGAATTTATACGCTGACTTTTATTTACAATAATGATAGCCTGAGCGAAACTATTACAGTTGATTCAATCAAGGTGTACCAGAACATTTCAGAGATACCTCCGGCTGAAACAGATAATAATGGAGATAAAATAGTCTATCTGAAGGAACAGGCATGGAAAACAACTTTTGCATCTGAGGAGGTTATAGAAAAACCTTTCTATTCGGTGATAAGTACCTCTGCAAGGGTAAAGACCCAACCAGCTGCAGAAGTGGTTATAAGTTCCCAGGTGTCCGGTCAGATTAATCTTTTTAAAGTACCGGGTGAAACCGTTCGCAGGGGTGACCTTATTGGCACAGTGTCAGGTGGAAGTATTGAAAACAATCTTAATGTCAGATTGAATGAGATTAGAATAGCTTATGAAAAAAGTAAAGCTGATTATGAGCGAACAAAACCCCTCGCAACAAGTCAGACTATCTCCCAGAAGGACTTCCTTGAAATATTGACAAAATACAGGCAGGATTCTGTCAGGTACTTCCAGATGACAGGAAAGATCACAGATAATACTGTGAAAATCGTAGCTTCTATTGATGGTATTATTTCAGATGTTATGGTTAATAATGGCGGTTACATAGAAACAGGATTGCCAGTTGTAAGGATTTCGAATAGCAATGACCTATTGATAGAAGCTTTCGTAAATCAGTCAGATCACAAGAATGTACCTGGCATCTTCGATGCAAACTTCAAAGATCCTTCAGGTACAATGACATTTACATTATCATCACTTAATGGAAAGGTAAGGTCAACAGGTGCTTTTGTTAATGATAATTCTCTCCGGATACCTGTCAGTTTTACAGTCAGGAACAATGGAGATCTGATACCCGGTATGTTCCTTGAGGCTTATTTGATGACAAATCCTAAGGAGAAAGCAATCGTGGTCCCATTCTCTGCACTACTTGAAGAACAAGGTAAATATTATGTTTATGTTGAAATAGAGGGTGAATCTTTTATGAAACGTCAGGTGACTATTGCCGGAAATGATGGTCTTAATGCAGAGATCTCTTCCGGACTAAAACCGGGTGAAAGAGTTGTAACGAAAGGGGTACAGCCTATTAAACTTTCTTCAATGGCAGCAGGATTACCTCTTCATGGACATACTCATTAAAATTTAAACAATGCTGGATAAAATATTGGATTTTTCCCTGAAGAACAGGCTACTGATCCTGTTTATTGCAGGAATAATCCTGGTTGGCGGGAGTTACGTTGCCACCAGGATGGAAATTGATGTATTTCCTGATCTTACAGCACCTTCTGTGGTAATTTTGACTGAAGCACATGGTATGGCAACAGAAGAAGTTGAACGACTGGTTACTTTCCCTATTGAGATCTCATTGAACGGAGCTACTAATGTAAGACGGGTTCGCTCCTCCTCGGCCACCGGGATATCAATCGTATGGGTTGACTTTGAATGGGATACAGATGTCTTTAAGGCTCGTCAGATAGTCAATGAAAAACTAGCTACAGTTGCAGAAAAATTGCCTTTAAATGCAGGCGCTCCGACCCTTGCTCCCCAGTCATCTATAATTGGTGAAATAATGCTTATTACAGTATCTTCTGATTCGATATCACCAATGGATCTCCGGACAGTGTCAGACTGGCAGATCCGAAACCGTCTTCTTTCAATCGGAGGTGTGTCGCAGGTAATCGTAATGGGAGGAGAATATAAGCAGTATCAGGTAGTAGCCGATCCTGACAAGATGGAATATTACAGAGTTACCTTAAGTGAGCTGTTCAATGCATGCGGGAATCTTAACAGTAATGCTACCGGAAATTTTATAAATGATTTTGGCAGTGAGTATGTTATTACAGGAGCTATACGCACCAACAACCTTGATGAAATTGGCAATAGTGTAGTTAAAATCCATAATGGACAGCCTGTCTCGATAAATGATGTAGCAGAAGTAAAGATTGGAAGCGCACCCAGGATTGGAGCAGGGTATCTTAACAGTGAACCAGCTATTATGATGACTGTATTAAAACAGCCAAATACCAATACGGTTTTACTTACTGAAAAAATTGATCTTGCCATAGCCGATCTGAAGAAATCACTTCCCGCAGGTATATCAATCAGAACAGACGTGTTCCGTCAGTCTGACTTCATTCAAAGATCCGTAAATAACGTTTCAAGAGCGCTGATCGAGGGAGGAATATTTGTGGTGATAATCCTCTTTATATTTCTCCTTAATATACGAACAACATTAATCTCATTGGTAGCTATACCCCTTTCCCTTCTGATATCGGTTATAACACTTAATTTATTGGGATTGACATTGAACACCATGTCACTGGGAGGAATGGCAATTGCCATAGGCGTTCTGGTTGATGACGCTATAATAGTTGTTGATAATGCCCTGAAGAGATTAAAATTGAATGCCCGGAGATCACTTGAAGAACGGCTGACTTCGGTTAATGTGATCCTTAATGCATCAAAAGAGATAATGGCATCAATCTTTAATGCCACCATCATTATTATTGTGGCATTTCTTCCGCTCTTTTTCCTTTCAGGAATGGAGGGCCGCCTTCTTAAACCTCTGGGTATATCGTTTATAGTATCGCTTTTTGCTTCACTGATTGTTGCACTTACATTAACCCCGGTTATGTGCAGTTATCTTCTGACAAGCGAAAAACAACTTGTACATCATGAAACAGGAAGCAGGTGGGTTCGNNTCGAGCACGTCGTCGGGCCGGGCAGGCTTAATCATCAATATGGAAGAGCTCTTACGATTATTCTAAACTATAAAAAAGTAATTATCGGTGGTTCAGTTGCACTTCTGATTTTTGCCCTTGTAGTTATGTCTAATCTGGGAAGAACCTTTTTACCTGAATTCAATGAAGGCATGCTTACCCTCAGTACAGTAAGCCTTCCCGGAATTTCTCTTGAAGAGAGTAATAAAATGAACCTGATGATAGAGGAGGAAATGTTAGCCATGCCGGAAATCGAGACTATAACAAGACGAACCGGAAGGGCTGAACTTGATGAGCATGCCCAGGGTGTCTTTTCGTCGGAAGTTGATGTCCCGTTTACTCTTACTGACCGTTCAAAAGATGAATTTCTGACTGATCTGAGAGCCAGGTTGTCAACAATAAGGGGCATTAATATTACTGTAGGCCAGCCTCTTTCACATCGTATCGATCACATGCTTTCCGGAACAAGGGCAAATATTGCCATTAAAGTATTCGGGACAGACCTTCAGAAAATGTTTTCAATAGCCAGTCAGATAAGTATGGATATTCAGGGAATCACAGGTTTGGTGGATGTGAATGTTGAACAACAGGTTGAAATACCGCAGATCCAGATTAAGCCCAGACGTGAAATGCTGAAACAATACGGTATACCTGTTAATGAATTTGCAGAATTTGTAGATATCGCTTTCGCAGGTGAAAAAGTGTCAGAAGTATATGAAGAAAACATGAGCTTCGACCTTGTACTTATTTATAAAGATACTTACAGGAATTCCATTGAAGCGATTAAAAACAGTCTCATAGATACTTATGATGGGAGAAAAGTTCCACTCAGGGAAGTTGCTGAAATTGTCTCAGCAACCGGCCCGAACACTATCAGTCGAGAGAATGTTCAAAGAAAAGTTGTTATCTCAGCAAACGTTGCAGGAAGGGATCTCAGAGGCGTTGTCAATGATGTCCAGAATACGATAAAGGAGAATATCGTTCTTCCTGAAAATTATTACATTGAATATGGTGGTCAGTTTGAAAGTGAAGAAAAAGCATCCGGGCTTCTCCTCTATACATCTATTATTGCGGTATTTGTAATATTCATGTTGTTATTCATGGAATTCAGAAATACAAGGATGTCGGTAATAATCCTGCTTAACTTACCACTCGCTCTCATCGGCGGAGTTTTCAGTGTATGGCTGAGTTCAGGTATGTTGAGCATCCCGGCAATAATTGGATTTATCACCCTTTTTGGTATCGCTACCCGTAATGGAATACTTCTTGTCTCACGATACAATCATTTACAGCAAGAAGGATTTTCTCCTTATGATTCTGTCATCAGAGGTTCGATGGACCGGTTAAATCCAATACTTATGACAGCTTTAACTGCTGCTTTGGCACTAATTCCACTTGCCCTGGCAGGAGATAAACCGGGAAATGAAATACAAAGTCCCATGGCAGTTGTTATTCTTGGCGGCTTGTTCAGTTCTACCTTGCTAAATGCTTTTGTAGTTCCGGCGGTATACCTTTTAATCAAATCAAAACCCAGGAAAGATGAATAAAACAATATATGTATTAGCCTTCATATTGATAAGCAAATCGGGATTTTCTCAGGTTCCTGACTCCTTGCTTAAAAGTATTGAAGTAAACAATCCTATGATCAAAGCCAGTGTGAAATGGCTTGAATACGAAAGAATCCGTTCGAGAACCGGTATTTATCCTGATAATCCTGATGTAAGTTATAATTACATGTGGGGAAGTCCTGATGCAATCGGGAACCAGCGGGAACTTGAAATTACACAAGAAATCAGGTTCCCCGGATATTATTTCGCCAGATCTTCTATGCAAAAGATTGAGTTCGGACAGAGTGAGATAATAGTTGAAAAGACGATAAATGAAATTTTGTTCAAGGCAAAGAATGAAATTGTCACGCTAATCTGGCTGACAAAGAAAGAATTGACTTTAAGTAAGAAACTAAAAGAGTCTTCGGATCTGTTTGTAATGATGCAGCAGGGGTTTGACAGGAAAGAATTTTCAAAACCAGCACTTGACAAAGTCAGGATATACCATCTCAATAATCAGACTGAAATGGCAAAACTGAGATCTGAGATTACAGTTCATGAGGAAATCCTTCTGCAACTCAATGGAGGAATACCGATTAATTTCACTTTGAATGACTATTACATTGCATCACCACTTCCCTCCCTGGACTCACTTGATCAAAAACTGTTAAAATTCAATCCGGATATCCGGATAGCCAGTCTGAATATTGATTTAAACGGTGAAAAAGTTAAGGTTGAGAATATGAACAGGCTGCCAAAAATCGAAGCAGGTTATAAAGGTGAAACTATCCTTAATCAAAAGCTGCAGGGGATTCATACCGGCATTTCAATGCCCTTATGGGAGAATAAAAACAGAGTCAGGCAGGCCAAAATTGAGAAAAATTGGTCTCAGTTGAATTATGACCAGGTCGTAAGTGAAATCACATCCAGCCTCAGGGCTGTACACTCTAATATACAGACGGTTTTGCAGAATTATTTAAATATAAAAGAGATTGCTGCAGATCCTTCACTATCTGAAAGTACTTTTCTTCTTTTGAAAGCTGGTGAAATATCTTTTCCTGAGTATCTTGCTGAGGTTCAGTTAATATTTGAGAATCAGCTTAATTTTCTTGAGGTGGAAAGAGATTACTTTTTATTGCAGAATAAGATTACCCTGCTGACGGGGTATTAATTCAAAATGAGAAGAACATACAAGTTTAGGTTTATAAAAATCAAATCCTGAATTATCAGGATAACACTATTTATTGATAGGCCAAGAACGGAAGGAGCAAATGGAGTATGTTAAAATGTGATATTCTGTATTTCGGAGGGACTGTAAAAACATAATCTAAGCATTCTCATAGCAGCAATGATCAAAACAGCTGATAACAGATAACTAACAATATATCTAATTACTCTTGCATATTTAAATGATTTGATATTTTCAGATATGAAAAACAAAAAGATATTCAACCACCAGACTGTCAGCGTTGCTAATGTAATAATGAGAACAGCTTTTGGGAAAATACTTATTGAGACCGCCCTGTGTATGAAAATGGGAGTAATGGCTAATATACCAATTAATGGTGATGTATAAATTGCGACCTTAAAAAGTCTTTTAATATCTGAATCCGGCTTCATAATGCCAAAGGTAAAGTCTGAACTTGACACATTATATAAAATTCGGTTAAAGCAGACATTTATTTCCCTGAAGCAGACAAGGAAACATTGAAACATCATTCTTTTAGTCAGTTTCTTCAAAGTTCCGTTATTCTGTAACATTAAGTATATAACCAACGGTTGGGATTGTGGTAATTTTGATAGAAGAATCTTCTTTTAAATAACCTCTTAATTTTGAAATAAATACATCAAGACTTCTGCCCGTATAGTAATCAGAATCACCCCATACGGTCAACATTATTTCTTCTCTTTTAACAATATTATTTTTTGATCTGCAAAGCAACCCCATAATATTGCTTTCCTTCAGAGTGAGTCTTTGACACCTGTTCTTAAACCTTAGCACCTGGTTTGCCTGGTCAAACTCATAGTGACCTACCATTATCTTTTCAAGTTCTATCTTTGTTTCCGGAATGAGATTTGTTCTGTTCAAAATTGCTCTGATACGATATAATAGTTCTTCTTCGTCAAAAGGTTTTGTCAGATAATCATCTATACCAAGACTGAATCCTTTTATTTTGTCATCTTTTAATGATCTGGCTGATAAAAGCATGACCGGTATCTTTTTATCCGATTTTTTGATTCTTTCAAGCAAGGAAAAACCATCCATTCTGGGCAGCATAATGTCGAGAATGCAAAAGTCAAAGTGACTTAACTGAAATCCTTTCAATCCGGCTTCTCCATCCCTGCACAGGGTTACATCAAATCCACTGGATTCAAGAAAATCAATAAGGAGGAATCCAAGATTAAGATCATCTTCAACCACAAGTATCTTTATTTTCTTTTCGTCTGGTTTCATCCCTTTGAAACAGGAAAATCTATAGTAAATGTTGTCCCTTTGTCAAGGGCGCTTGTCACTTTTATGTTACCATTCATCTGTGTGACAGTATTTTTAACAAAGTAAAGACCAAGACCGAATCCTTCATTTTCATGGATATCCCCGGTTGGGATCCTGTAGAATTTTTCAAAAATTCGTGAAAGGTTTTCTTTGCTGATACCCTTGCCATTATCAGTAATGGTGATCACAATTATATCCTTAGTGGATTTCAGGTCAATGATTATCCGTGGAGAATTATTATTATACCTTATTGCATTATCTATCAGATTGCCGATTGCAACCTGAAACATTTCAATATTTCCTGATAAAGTAAAATTATGACCTGAAGAATTGACAACAACCGAACCTTTTTTTTCACTTATACGCACTGTAAAAGAGTCAACCACATTTTTTAATTCAAATGCAGCATCAAACAGTTCTGTGCTTAATGGATTCCCATTTTCTGATAAAGCGGCTTTTAAAAGAACTTCGACCTTCTCTTTAAGCCGCTGATGTTCATTTTTTATGACTTTGGTATATGAAGCCAGCTTTTCATCCTTTTCTATGATCTCATTCTTTGAAATCAGTCCGTTTGCCAGTGCAATGTTTGTCAGAGGTGTTTTAAACTCATGGGTCATATTATTTATGAAATCAATAATATTTTCGGTGAGTTTCCTTTCACGTTTGTAAAATTTATAAATAAGTATAAATGAGCCACTGACAAGTAAAAGCAAGGAAATTGAACTGATAAAAATATATCCGATCTGAGCCTTAATGAATTCACTTTTCTCAGGGAACCTGAGTCTCAGCTCATACCCGGCCTGTTCAAGTACCTTCTCAAGATTATCGTTTATATAAGTTTCCCCGTCTGCAATCAAAGAGACCTTAGCTCCCTTTTCCACTATATCAAATTCATAATCGAGGTTGATATTATAATACTTCAGATCATTTTTGATAAGTGTGTCCAGATATGCCCATTCCATTCTGTTCCTCATAAGAAGGAAACAGGAATGAGATTTACCTGCCCGAAGGCAATTATTCATTTCGGAGCATATGGCCTGGTTTTGTGAAAGATTCTCCACTATACGATTCATCGCAAGGGTTACAGTATGATTGAACTGGGCTTCCTGCATCCTGGCTGATTTCAACACCCAGCTGATCTGTATTCCAACAAGCAGAAACAGGCTGGAAATTGTAAAAATGAGTAGAATTAACTGGATTTTTTTCCTTTTCATAACTATCAAAAATACACAGTTTTTAGATAGATAATGACGATTTAACATCAGCTTAACACGAATTAACCACAGTTTAACCCATAATCAGGTTTGTTTGTTATATTTTTGGTTTGGAATAAACTAAAACTCATAAATATGAAAAAACTATTAATCAGTATCGGGAGCATACTTATTATGGCATTTGTGGTTATTCTGTTTGTAAACGCCACAGAATCAAAAAAAGACCCAAAGAAAGCTAAATCTGAAACCACAAAAACAGAAGTTGCTGCACCATGTTCAGCGACCTGTAATCAGGAGATTGGTGTTAAATCTGCAACTTGTGATCCTGCAACATGCACTGCTCACAAAGATGGAAAATGCGATCCTGCAACATGCACTGCTCACAAAGATGGAAAATGTGATCCGGCAACCTGTACAGCTCATAAAGAGGGAGTGAGCACAGAAGGACATGTATGCGGAAGCCCATCTGGCTGCAACCATACAAAAACCGCAGAAATAAAATAAGAAATTTTTTCTGTACTTTAAGGAAAATCCGGCATGTGATTAAACTCGCATACCGGATTTTGTCGTTAGAATTATTGAAACTTATGATAAAGTTTGAAATACCTGAAATTGCTTTATAGCCTATTACTCCAAGTCCAATTACGAATGTCGGCTTCCCTATAAAACGGTCTGTCTGTAAATTGAGTCTTTACTTTAAAGCAATATCGCAAAGCAGGTTGCAACTTTTTTCTCTTTCGGTCCTGCAGCCTGTTCACTATCTTTAGTATATTTCTGATTTCGGTCTGTCATCAGTTGCGGCACCAAACTGATAATTCGGTTTCGGCCCCATTTCTAACTCAAGAGTTCCTCCATTCATAATCTCTTTGTACGTGATATATGACCGGGTGTAAATGGCACCATTAAGTTTAACCGATTGAATATACATATTCTGATCGCTGTTATTAACTGATTTTACAGTAAATTCCTTGTCCCCGGGGAGGCTTATTGTTACTTCGTCAAAAAGGGGACTGCCGAAAACGAATGCTCCTCCTGCAGGGTTAACCGGATAAAATCCCATTGAGGAAAAGATATACCATGCCGACATCTGTCCGCAGTCTTCGTTGCCGCATAGTCCGTCTGGTTTATCAGAATAAAATGAACGCTGAATCAGACGGTTCTTTTCTGCCGTAAGCCATTGTTCTCCTGCATAAGCAAACATATAGGTCACATGATGGCTGGGTTCATTGCCATGTGCATACTGACCAATCAATCCTGATATATCTGCTGATGCATCTTCTCCCATGTCACCCTGAACAACGAATAAACTGTCAAGCTTAGCCAGGAAAGGTTTATCACCTCCGAACAAGTTAATAAGGCCTTCAACATCCTCCGGAACCAGCCAGGTATACTGCCATGCATTTCCTTCAGTATAATCACCCCATTCATGTATCGACCGGAAAGGACTGAATGGTTCGCGGAATTTCCCGTTATCAAGCTTTGCTCTCATAAACTGCCTAAGCTGATCAAAGTATTGTTTATATGATTCAGCTCTTTTACTATAATATTCGAAATCATCGTTTTTCCCGAGTTTTTTTGCCATCTCTGCAATACACCAGTCGGATATGCAATATTCCAATGCCTTTGAGACCGATTCCTTTTCTTTATCAGCAGGTATGTATCCCTTCTCCTTTAAATATTTCAAGCCATAATCATCCCGGGCAGAAGATACTTTCATGGCTTCATATGCGAGATTAACATCAAATCCTTTGAATCCCTTGAAAAAGGCATCAGCAATCACAGGAACAGCGCTGTACCCTACCATACAATCTGTTTCATTACCCATAAGGTGCCATACAGGGAGCTTTCCCTGCTGTTTATAAATATTCAGCATTGTATTTATCATATCAGGAACACGTTCCGGTTCTAAAAGGGTAAATAGAGGATGTTCAGCCCTGTAGGTGTCCCACAGGGAGAATATGGAATAATTCACAAATCCGGGATTGTGATAAACCTTTTTGTCGGTTCCCCTGTAGTCTCCATTGTGGTCATTAAACAAAACAGGATGTGTAAAGGAATGGTAAAGAGCTGTGTAGAATGTTCTCAAATCACTTTCATTCTTCCCTTTAACAACAATTTTCCCGAGTTCCTTATTCCATTTGGCTTTTGCTTCAGCAACCACATTGTTGAAATTCCAGTCGGGTATCTCAGCGCTGATATTTGCCAGTGCATTTTCCGCACTTACCGGAGAAATTCCGATCTTCAGCATCACTTCCTCATCATTGGAAGTTGAAAGGTTGAGTATCCCGACTATTTTAGCACCCCTGGCAGAATCGCCTGATACAGCTTTATCATCATTGAACAGCTGAAAAGATTCTGCTGGTTTTGAGGTCCTGATTGCAAACCATAATCGTTGATCCTTTGCCCACCCGGATGAAAACCTGTATCCGATATAAGTCCGGGCATCGGATTTCTTGAGGAACGTCTCAACCGGCTGATCCCATCCTATACCGCTGGTTAGATTTATGGCAATATGAGCTTCTTTACTTTCGGGGAATGTATATTTATGAAAAGCCACTCTTTCCGTTGCCGTCAGTTCAACATGGATATCATACTTTTTCATGATAACTGAATAATATCCTGCCCTGGCAATTTCGTCTTTATGCGAGTATAATGATGCATAGCCTTCAAGAGGGTTCTTTAAGGTTCCGGGTGATGACTTTATTTCGCCTGTATAGGGAGTGACAAGCACATCTCCAAGGTCACCGATTCCGGTACCGCTGAGATGGAGCTGCGAAAAACCTGTGACAATACTGTCGGAATAGTGATATCCCGAGCACCAATCCCACCCTTTTACAAAGTTGACAGGGCCTGTCTGTACACCCCCGAATGGCACGTTTGCACCGAGAAAAACATGACCGTGGTAGCCTGTGCCTATAAAAGGATCGACATATGAGGTGAGATCAACAGCTTCGGTCTTAACCGGTTTTTCGTTTTTGCAGGCAGAGAATAATAATAAAGCTGCGAGTATGAAATATAGTTTCTTCATGGAATATTGTTTGAAAATCAGAAATTATCATTTCTTAAATATAATAATTTGTCAAGCATTGCCGGATGCCTCCTGATTCAATGCAGCTTTTGCCACTTCGAATGAAGAGATCGTCCTTTCCGTAGGATGCCTGAATTTAGAATAAATTTTCTTCCTGTTACCATGCTTGTGATTTTTACATAATAAGCAAAAATAGAGTTTCTGTCTTAAGAAATCCCCAAAATAAGTTGCATCTATTAACCGCTTGACGTACAGCAATTTCAGGACAAGTTTGACAGCCTGATAGAGCTATTTCCTTTGCTAAAGCTACGGGGTTAAAGAATGCTTGGACGGTTAAGGTGATATCGGGCACACGCGCCTGTCTTTATTCATTTTGTTCCCTGAATTCACCCATGGTCCTGGTAAATATCCAGATGAAATTGCATGAAGCTTACCCATAACGATCGGGCCGATCGAGGCGCCTATATTGACCATGGCATAATAGATACAGAAGCCCAGCGTCTTATTTGTTGAATCAGTTGTTGCACGAACGGTTGCTGCGATTAATGGTTTGAAAATACCGGCGGCAAACCCTATCGAAAGCATTGTGAGAGCAATTCCCGAGAAGGTTCTGGTTACTATCAGTAATAATATGGATGGCAGATATGCCAGGTACGAAACAATCAGCATTTTTCTGAATCCGTACTTATCGGCGATTGTACCTGAGAATATTGGAGTCAGGTATGAAAGTAAAAGGAATATACTTTGTATTATGCCAAGATCTCCTTTCGAAAAACCCAGTTGCTGAAGGTAAATACCAAAACTCATATATATGCCATAATAGGCGAATCGCTCCAGTATCTCAATAAAATTTGCTGTCCAGAATACTCTGGGAAATTTTGATCTTTTACTCATTCTTTATATTTTAATAATTACAGAAATCAGTATCTCATTCATTATTGTCAGCATACAGGGCAACAATCCTGATAATAACCTTGGTTGCAGCAACCATACTCTCGAGAGGTATGTATTCAAATTTCCCATGGAAATTATGTCCCCCGGTAAAGATATTCGGGCATGGAATACCCATGTAAGATAACCGGGAGCCGTCGGTTCCACCCCTGATAGGCACTGTTTTTACCTGGATTCCAACCTCTTCCATAGCTTTACGTGCAATTTCCACAATATGAAAAACAGGCTCTATCTTCTCACGCATATTGAAATACTGATCCTTGATTTCCGGTTTTACTGTTCCGTCAGGGTACTTTCGGTTTAACAGGATTGCAATATCATTTATCAAAGCTTTTTTATCCTCGAACTTTTTCCGGTCATGGTCGCGGATAATATACTCTAAAACTGCATTTTCAACTGTTCCTCCAATTTTTGTAAGATGAAAAAACCCTTCATAATCAGCAGTAAATTCCGGCCTTTGCCCGACAGGCATCATGTCGATGAATTCTTTGGCAACTAAAAGAGAATTGATCATTTTGTCTTTTGCAGATCCGGGGTGTATATTCCTGCCCTGGATGTTTATCAGAGCTTTTGCAGCATTGAAATTCTCGTATTCAAGCTCCCCCAGCTCCCCTCCATCGATCGTGTAAGCATATTCCGCACCGAACTTTTTGACATCAAAAAAGTCAACTCCCCTGCCAACTTCCTCGTCTGGCGTAAAACCGACCCTGACAGTTCCATGCTTAATTTCAGAATGGGTGACAAGGTATTCCATAGCTGTCATTATTTCGGCAATACCTGCTTTGTCATCGGCACCGAGCAAAGTGGTACCGTCTGTCGTAATTATTGTCTGCCCTTTATATTGTTTTATTTCGTGGAAATCAGATGTTTTAAGTGTCAATCCCGTGGTCTTGTCAAGCAAAATATCCTCACCGTTATAGTTATCCACTACCCTGGGATTCACGTTTGCACCTGACATATCAGGACTGGTGTCCATATGTGAAAGGAAACCGATTACGGGTATTTTCTTATCAATATTGGAATGTAATGTTGCCATTAAGTATCCGTAATTATCAATTGAAATGTCTGTCAATCCAATTTGTTTAAGTTCTTCAAACAGCATTTGTGCCAGTATCAGCTGATTTTTTGAACTTGGGTATTCTATTGAATCTGAATCCGACCGGGTATCAATCCTTACATATCTTAAGAAACGTTCCAGAATTTTTTCCTTCATTGTTATCTGGTTTTCATCATAATATAATTTTGATTTTAACGGTATGATGGAACCGCACATGATTGAAATTTATATTCTTATCGTGTTTGTGATTGTGGTCAATCATGTGGGTTTCATTTGTTAAAAATAATGATTATTCAGGCCGGGAAAGTTATGGTATTTAAAATCATCATGACAATCAGAAATGAATTTGAAACCTATGAGTATTAAAATATTTAACCTGATGAAGCGCTCAATGGATGAATTCTTTTTCCTATTTTCGGAGCTTTTAATATAAAAATGCCCGGCGTTGCACGATTCCTTCTTATCTGCCTGTTTTTTCTTTACGGGGAAATAATGCTTTATTCCCAGGAAAAAGCCGTTAACAGGAATAAATACCTTATTGACATATTTCGTACTGACGAAGCTATAAAGATCGACGGAGTGCTGAACGAGCAATCGTGGCAGGATTCGGAAACAGCCAGGAATTTCACACGTGTGACTCCTGTCGACACAGGTTATGCAGTTGCACAGACGATTGTTGTGATCACCTATGACAAAAATTATCTTTACGTCGGGGCTGTTTGTTATGATCCCACTCCGGGGAAAAGACCTGTGGAATCCCTGCGCAGGGATTTTGAGTTTAATAAGAATGATAATTTCAGGGTTCACATAGATACCTATAATAATCAAACGAATGGATATGCCTTCGGCGTCTCGGCAGCTGGCGCCCAGTGTGAGGGAGTGATAAACAACGGAAACCAGTCGAGCTTTACATGGGATACCAAATGGAAATCCGCAGTGAAGAGCTTCAACGATCGCTGGGTGGCTGAAATGGCCATACCTTTCCGCAGCCTCCGTTATTTGGAAGGAGAGAAAGAATGGGGCATCAACTTTGGCCGGCTTGATCTTAAAACGAACGAAAAATCAGCATGGGCTCCTGTTCCGCGTCAGTTTCCACATAACTCCCTTCCGCATGCAGGAACGCTGATGTGGGATAAGCCCCTTGATAAAGCAGGATTGCGGTTATCCATCATCCCATATGCTACTTCAACGATCATAAAGAATACAGAAGCAGGTGAATCTGTAAAATGGAATTGGAATGCAGGTTTTGATACCAAAATGATATTATCGACATCCATGAACCTCGATCTGACAGTCAACCCGGATTATTCGCAGGTTGAGGAAGACAGACAGCAGACTAACCTCGATCGCTTTGAATTGTTTTATCCTGAAAGACGACAGTTTTTTCTTGAGAACAGCGACTTGTTTGCCAATCTTGGGAACAGTCAGGCACGGCCTTTCTTTTCAAGGCGTATAGGACTAAATGTCCCGGTAGAATTCGGCGGAAGGCTGACCGGAAGGATTGGGAAAAAATGGAGGATCGGGATGATGGATATGCAGACGGGATAAGAAGCTGAAACCCAATCCGGTAATTACGCGGTTGCTGTTCTGCAGCGTGAGATCTTCAGCCGCTCCAGTATTACAGGTTTTCTTGTTCATAAGCAGATCACCGGAACATATAATGATTCTGAGTTCACCGGTTACCGTTACAACAGTGTGGCAGGCCTGGAGTATAATTTCGCCACTGCAGATAACAAATTGCAGGGAAAGACATTCTATCATCAGGCATTTTATCCGGGAGCAGGAATGAACGCTGCAGCTGCTTCAGGAAATATAAGTTATTCCACACAGTATCTGAAAGCCGGCATTGATCAGTCGTGGATAGGTTCGGACTATATTGCCGAAGCGGGTTATATCAGGAGGACAGGTTTCTATGAGCTCACACCGTCGGTCAACTACCTGTTTTATCCATCAGGTTCAAAAAAGATCATCAGTCATGGCCCCGGTGCCAGCTTCAATGCGATCTTCGACCCTGATTTCAGCCTTACTGACCGGGAAACACAACTGTCTTACAATATCGGATGGCAGAATAAGAGCCAGCTGTCCGTCAGCATTGAAGAACAATTCGTTAAGCTCAGCCGTGCTTTTGATCCAACCAATACCGGGGGGGAGCAACTCGAAGCCGGGGAGCAGTTCAACTGGAAAAGTGTCAGGGCGGGATTCACTTCAGATGACCGGAAATTATTCAACTACTCCCTTAATACAAGCATCGGGGGTTACTACAGCGGAAACCGCTGGAACGTCAGCGGACAAATGAATTACAGGGTGCAGCCATATGGCAGCATAGGAATGACGATGAGTTATAACAACATTTCATTACCCGAACCTTACAACAGCGCGAAGCTGATCCTTATGGGCCCCACACTGGATATAACCTTTACGGATAAAATATTTCTCACTACATTCGTTCAGTACAACAACCAGATTGATAATCTGAATATGAATATCCGCTTCCAGTGGCGTTTTGCACCGGTATCTGATCTGTTTATCGTCTACAGAGGGAATTCCTATACAGAAAATTTCGCGAATAAGAACCGGGGATTAGTCATTAAGCTGTCGTACTGGTTCAACTAAATCGTTTTTTTCACCAGGGAAGGGAATTAATTAAGTATCCTCAGTTTCTTTTTTGGTTTGCCTATTAATAAAACAGGGTTGTCTGTTTCTTTCAGGGTTTTGTTCAGTGTGTTCAATTGATCAGCCAGGTTTCTGAAGGCGTTATTGGTTATACTTTCCGGCAGCTCGGTGGGATAATAAGTTGTAAATATCAGTCCGTCGGGCGATGTTTTGGGCTTGGGGAATTCCTTGTCCACGCCCGGTTTAAATGTGAGGGCTTTACCAAGCAGGTAATTCCTTCTGTTAAAATCATCCTCATAGGACTGGATTAATCCATATTTACCCGTTGCTTTATTAAGGATGATGTAATCCCTCTTATAATGTGCCCTGCTCCAGCCTCCTTCACTTGTCCATCCGGTAAACAGGGAATGCTGAATAAACATAAAGCACGGGTTCTCATATTGATCATACCAGGTAAAGGTGTCTCCTTCAACCGGCAGCATATTCGGCACTGTGTATTTACCCTTGTGTTCCGCTATCAGATAGGGTGAAAGGTGCATATCTTTCAGTGTAAACAGTGTATCATCCCTCCAATACATTACATGCATGTTTTCGTCGCCTGTGTAAAAGACCGCTCTTTGTAAAACTTCGTCCTTTGTATTATCAGGCCTTGGAATTATGAATGTTCTGTTGCTTTTGATGCCTTCGATAAGATCTCCTTTGAAATTCTGAATGAAAAGGGCATAAGGATTGGTTTCACCTCTTAACACGCCTTCAATACTTCCCATTATTAAAGAGTCCTGGTATAATTCGAGATCAAGCCAAAAGCCCTTAAAACACTTCGGGATCTGTGGCAGGAATTTTTCTGACTCCATGTCATACCGCTTGATGACATCATTCTCATTAAAGTCATCCTCAAAATATAGAATATTTGCTTTATTATCATAGTCATACATACATGAAACGGATATTTCACCGGGGCCCCTGCCGTTCTTCAGAACCTTCCTGATGAATTTACCGTCAGACGAAAATTTGTAAACATTGCCACGGTCATGAATAATTATGTAATCCCCTGACAGGTTGATTACCTGAAAATTATCAGGCAGCAAAGACTCATCGGTGGTTTCAAGGGCAACAAGCCTGCAGTCTTCCATAAGGTCACTGAGCTTAAGGTCAACTGATAATTTATAATTCTCAAAATCAACATGAAATGGAATATCCTTTGAATCTGTATCGGGATTGCTGCAGTTCCAGACGACAGGCACCAGGAGAAAGATGGTGAGGGAAAGCAAAATCTTTTTCATCATAGTATAATTTTGATTTTAATGGTATGATGGAACCGCACATGATTGAAAATTATATTCTTATCGTGTTTGTGATTGTGGTCAATCATGTGGGTTTCATATTGATGGTGTCAGGATATAATAATGATCCACAAGAGGGGCTGACTTTTTATCATGCAACCTGAAGCATTTTTCCAGGGGGATCGTCCCGATATCGCTTTTCCTATTCTGACAGCCTCCAGCGTTTTCTCTTCAGATTAAATCAAATATATGAATATTTTCTAGTTTATCAACTATCAGTTTAGTTTAATCGATGAAACACTCTCGATCTTTTTTCCTCAAGACTCACACTCAGACTCATATTTTTTGCCAGGTATCATTTAATTGCCATAATTGCAACCAAGGTCTTCTTCTTTGTGACACAGTGACTTGCTGGAAAAAGCTACATGGTTCTCCTGGTCTCCGATTATCCTTGAATAGTAAAGAGACATTAAAAAGATTTGTACCTTTGCAGTAAAAAGTCGAATATGACGACTAAAGAATATATATTATCTGTAATTAAGACTAACAGACAGACACTTAAGAGACTGGGGATACGGAATGTCGGCCTTTTTGGTTCATATGCCAGGGATGAACAATCAGTTAACAGTGATATTGATATCCTGATTGATTTTATGCCTGAAATGGAAAACTTTGATAATTACATGGCTGTTTGCGACATATTCGAGGATCTCTTTAAAAATGAGAAAGTTGAAATTGTTACAAAAAATGGACTGAGCCCTTATATTGGTCCCAGGATACTTAACGAAGTAGTATATGTCTAAGGAACCGATTGAATATCTGAAACATATTCGTGATGAGAGTTTATACATTCTTTCTGTCACAGCTAAGGGTATATCCAGGGAAGAATTCCTGAACGATGAAACCCTTAAGCGTGCTATTGTCCGAAGCCTGGAAATTATTGGTGAAGCTACAAAGAAGATCCCTGCTGATTTTAAAATTAAATGGAATAACGTTAAATGGAAGGAAATGGCTGGGATGAGAGACAGACTGATTCACGATTACATGGGAGTTAATTACTCAATAGTATGGGATGTGATTATTAATAAGATTCCTGAACTTTGTGTTCAGATTGTTAAGGTCATTGAAAATGAATAAAGTATTACGATTTTCCTGACTCAAAATGCCCGTCTATGCAAGCACTGATCTGCTTTAAAGAATGAACAAGAACAGCACTGTGACTGATATGAGTCCGGTAGTCGAAGGACTTTTAAGGATCCACAAAATTATCTCGCGGGGTCTGAGCATTTCCATCCGGAAGTGTGATAAGTACCTTGTGAAGCAGAACATACCATCAGGGGAAATAACAGGTTTCTCCATGTATTTATCCAGCCTGAAGTGGGTAACACATGCCCATCATCTCAGTGAAGATGACATAGTATTCCCCTGTTTCAAAGACTTAATAGAAGCGCCCTACAATCTTCTGAAGGATGATCACAATGCCATGGGCCCGCATATTGGACTCACTGGACCAGTGTCTTCTGGAGACACCTCTGACCAGAGTGGACAAGCTTCGGGAGGTTCTGAACGAATTTGACAAGTTATGGGGACCCCATATAAAACTCGATGAGGAAAATTTCACCTCGGAAAAGTTGCAGGCGGTCGTAGGAATGAAGGAACAGTTGAACCTTGTGGCAAAGCTTGGCGAACACGGCATCAAAAACTCCGGTCCAGGGCCTTTTTCACTGCCTTTCCTGATCTATAACCTTGAAGGCAGGGAACAGAGAGTACTTTATGAAGCCAATTCCCTGGATGGTCAAAAAAGTTCTTATCCCGGTAATCTGGAAAAGTCAGTGGAAACCGATGAGTCCGTTCTTTCTATAGTTATCCAAATCCACACCTGTCAAAGTTAAGTTAAGGAATAAGGTCCCCCTTAAGGGCTTTTTTCAAATAAGGGAATTTTTGGTTAAAATTCTTTCAGAGGGTTGCAACTTTTGTCCGTTTTGGGTACAGTGCCCGCCAAAGCTTTCTTCTAAGACCGAAGCCTTGGCAAAGGTCTTAGCGAAGGCGGGCAGAAAAGAGTGAGATTGAGAGCGAGTAAGCTAATATTTCTTTGGCTAATTCCCCGGATGAACCTCAAAAACTAAATGCTGATGACATTCTATCCTGTTCAGGTACTGGGATACCTATTGACGAAGCAATCATCCTCCATTTTGAAACACTGGTTTTTACATCCGATAGAATATGGTCCATATTTTTCTTGTCAAGCATGAAATACTGTCCAACATTGTAAGCTAATTCAAAATCCAAAGCGTTACTGTCAGTGTCAATGTTTAAAGCGAGCCCATTTTTGTCTATTGATGGGTTAACATCGAAAGCAGGAGATAACCGCCAACCTTCTTCTGTCAGCACGAAACCGTGATTTCTTAGATGATCATCAGTATTTGAAATAGCAATGTTAAATACAATCCGTCTCCATAATTGATGTAAATCTTCCTCATTTGATGCACCTGAAAATTTAATGAATTCCGCAATTTCGAGATAACTTGGTTTATTATCCTTTATTGATTCTTCAGTATTACCTGTCATAGTCATTGCAGATGCAAAATGAATTCTCTCTTTTTTTACTCTGTCAAATCGTTTTGTAAGGAATGTATTATAATTCCCGGTCAATTTCGAGATTCTGGAATCAGCCATATTGATTCCGGAATTTTTCGCAAGACGGTATGCCAGAAACTCCCAGGCAGCCTTATCTATAGTGTCATTTCGCGATGGAAATTTTGCAATCCAGAGGTCATTATTTTTTTCAGTGAAATTAGCTTTTGGCCGGGCTCCGCCAAGTGAAGTGCCCGGGGCTAATAACATTAATATCCATTCCCGGATGTTTTCAACTTCTTCATCCGATTCAATTATTGTTACAGCTTTCTCCAATTCTCCTAAAGATGTCCAGGGGGGTACCGGTGTGCCTGATGCCACTTCCAAAAATGGTCCATCCGGATCGGTTTTAAATCTTAGGGCTCCCATCCTGCTCACATCATAAACACCAAGCAGGTAGTCTAACTCATACAATTTTCTTGTTAGCCTTCCCTCTTCCTTTGCTTTTTGTGCCTCTCGTCTTTGCATAAGAGTTCGTCCCCAGGAATCAGGCATAGAATCGAGGAACATCCCGAAATTTTCTTTTTTATTAGGATATTGAGGGCCAGAAAACCAATCAAGGTCGGGATCCATAAGTCTGCGTCCCTGAGTTGTTATCCATTGCTTGTCATATTCAAAGCTGAACGCTTTTTTCCCCTTCCCGGAATGGGCAGATAGAATACCAATCAGACCTGGGTCATTCATCCCAAGCCATTGAGCATAAACGTAGATATCGGTTTTTGTCTTGTCCATTCTATTTCTGGCCTAATAAATTAAGATCCTGGAGTTTTCTTCCAAACTCATCATCTGTAGCAATTTTTAAGAAATCATCCTGCAGTCCAAGTACCCGGAGAACATTAAAATATGCTCCCAGTGTTACACCAGGATCCCCTTTTTCGATCCAGTAAAGAGTTTTTCTGTCTATCCCTGCCCGTTCAGCGACCTGAATTGTAGTAAAGCTCCTTCTTTTTCTTGCGAGTTTAATATTCTGCCCTACTTTCTCAAGTATCTGTTGATGCTTTGGAAAGAGTATTTGCTTCTTCGATTTCATATATAATGGGGTATATTATCCACAAATATAATCATTGTGGGGATATTATACCCCATTTTAATGAAAATAAGTAAGCTTATCATTAATTATAACAGCATCAGAAGCTTAATTTATTCCTTAACTATCAAGATCATCAAACGCAGGATGATCAGCTTATGATGGAACTAAAATAAAAACCATATTTATTAACTCACATGGTTAACTTAGAATCCAATGCTTCCAGGGACTTCCTGTTAGTTATGATTATAGGAGCCAGATTAATATACTTCCCATATTCCCGGTCCTGATCCGGATCTTCAGTACTTCGGGAAACATCTCAAGGTTTGAGATTGTCCCGGATTCTATTAGCTTCACTTCAGCAATGGTAAAATCGATTCTTTGATAAACAGAGGACTTACCTGGGGTGTGCTGAAGTTACGTTCTGTAAAAGCAATAATCAATTGATATTCAGGGAAAATGTACATCTTTTGCCCTCCTGCACCTTCTGCTGTTATTACTCTGGTGGCCTTAACTCCATTAATGTTATATTCTCTGATCCACCAGAAATACCCATAGGTGCTGGCATCAAAATTTGTCGGAAGGTAAGAATCCGTTGATTTCCTGATCCATTGAGCTGAAATCAGTAGCTGATTATTCCATCTGCCATTATTCAGAATCAGTATTCCTATTTTAAGCATATCAATAGGTTTCAGGGATAGACCGCCACCCGCGTGGCAGAATCCTGTTGAATCTTTTTGCCAGCGGTAATACTTTATTTCGAGTGGTTTGAATAAATATTTCCCTGCAAATTCTTCAAGTTTCATTTTGGTCAATTGCAATTCCCAATAAAAGAGAGACAACGCTCTTTGTTTGTGATTGTATCATATGGAGTGAATCTTTCTTAAAGTCATTGTAATACTTCTCGAATTTTATTACGCCCTGTGAATAAACTATTAAGCTTTCAACATTCTTAAAGAATGCCCTTTTGTCGTTCGATATAATTCTGTCTGCGGCAAGAATTGCAGAATCTAGCTTTTGCTGGTCCCATGCCTGCTGATACGAAGCCTGTTGAAGTTCAGTTTGAGGATGTACTGAGAGATATGAAATGTCACACCGACAGCGACGGCAATACTTATGATTTTGCATTTGGCCTCAACTGGTCGGGAGTTATCAAAGACAGCCGCACGGCAAAGTATGATGTTCCTCCTGTTGTTGGCGGGCCACCTGATTAAGTCTCAACCGTGCTATATTAGTGTTATTTCTAAGCGCTTTTTAAGGCAATAATCTATTCAACTGGTTGAAAATTACATCCGTTCGGAGTACAGAAAAAGAGTGAGAATGAGAGTGAGAGTGAGAGATGGAGTGAGAAATTAGTCCCTCAAACAGCCTATTGGAACTACCAGGACACCATCTGGCCGCCTGTATGCAACCTGGCCACCTGTTAGCACCATAAGAAAAGATGGTTGGTTCATC
>DNOQ01000560.1 GCA_003501665.1 Bacteroidales bacterium
TCATTTTTTATTCAGCCTGAACTTATGCTGGCTTCAAATTCTTATGAATATAACGTTACAACATCTACCAGTTCTGATTTTCTCACACAAAAATTTACACGACTTGAAATCCCTGTGCTGCTGGGAGTCAAACTTGGTCCGCTTCATCTTAATGTAGGGCCATCTGCAAATATTCAGATTGGTTCTCCGGAGGCTCTGATTGATCATCCTGATTTCGGAGAATTATACAGAAGCGCAACTTACGGATACCAGGCTGGTCTGGGAGTTGACCTTTTCAAGAGGCTGGTGATAGATGCAAGATATAGTGGAAGTCTTAGTGATAAATTCGGCGAATCGGTAACATTAGGAAGCCAGACATTCAATCTGGATAGCCGTCAGCCGTCATTCATAATCAGCCTGGGGATAATGTTCTGAGGAACATGGGAGTAAATAAAAGGGTCGTGTTAAATGAACCGACCCTTTTTTTTTATTATTTTCCTAGTAGCATTCTTACAGCAACCAGAAGCAGTATGAATCCGAATATCTTTTTTACGACCGGTTGTGGAAGAGCCAGTGAAAATTTTGATCCGAAATATGATCCTATAAGGAAAGCTGCTGCAAGTATAATGGCAAACTTTAAATTCACCTGCCCTGCTTTCCAGTAATTATATGCAGCTATAATGCCTATCGGAGGCAGCATAACTGCCAGGCTTGTCCCCTGCGCCATATGCTGACTGAATCCCATAATAAATACTAAAGAGGGGACCATTACAATAGCACCGCCAATACCGAGCATCCCGGCCATTGCCCCGGAAACTATTCCGATGGCGATCACCAAAAGAAACGTAGAAACAGCCATTTTAACTTGTTTTAATTAATAATATTCGTGTAAAAATATTAATTATTGGCAAATAATGATTCAATGATTTCAAGACTTCATGTATGCATTGCTATGCAACACAAAACCGCACGACCGCCAGCCTTCGCCACCACCTTCGCTTTAGCTCCGGTGGTCAAAGGAGGCTACGGCTGGCAAAGCACGACCGCATGACCGCACGACCTCACGACTATTTGTTCTTTCCCACAATATAAGTAAATTTGCGTTTCCGATAAAGGACAATGAAGAGTAATACATTTAAATCTCTCCTGCTAATGGCCGGTTTGCTGATCGCAGTCGGCATTGTTTTAATAATCAGATTGTTATTCGGCATGCACATTTCTCCGAACGGCCAGGAAATTATTCTGTATATTCCTGAAGGAGCATCATACAGCCAGGCGATGGATTCAATCAGGACTAATGTTCCTTTGAGACATCCGAAATCTTTCGACTGGATTGCCAGACAAAAAAACTATCCTGCCAATGTTAAACCCGGAAGATATATCATCGGCCATAAAATGAGCTATGTTGAAATAATAAATATGTTCCGCTCAGGCAATCAGGCTCCTGTGAATGTCACTTTCAACAATATCCGTACTTTATATGATCTGGCAGATAAAATAGGCGGACAGATAAGCGCAGATTCAGCATCGATAATCGATTTCCTGCTTAATTCTGATAATTATTTAAAAGATGGATTTACAAAGGAAACTGTCATTGCAGTATTTATTCCTGATACATACCAGTTTTTCTGGAACACTGGTCCGGATGCTCTGTATTCAAGGATGCTGAGAGAGTACAGGAGATTCTGGAATGATGAACGCAGAGCTAAAGCAAAGGAAATAAATCTCAATCCTCCTGAGGTCTCCACTCTTGCATCAATAGTAGATGAAGAAGCTGCAAGATCTGATGAAAAACCCATGATAGCAGGAGTATACATTAACAGATTAAGGCGGGGTATTCCCCTTCAGGCTGACCCGACAATTAAATTTGTACTGGACGATTTTACCATTACCAGGGTTCTGAGGAGGCATCTTCAGATTGATTCACCATATAATACATATAAAAACAATGGTTTGCCTCCCGGCCCGATCGGCTGCCCGACTATCGAAAGTATTGATGCAGTGTTAAATGCTGAAAAACACGATTATCTCTATTTTGTCGCAAAAGCCGATTTTTCCGGTTATCATCATTTCTCCAGAACATTGTCGGAACACAACAGGTATGCATACATCTACCAGAAGGAGCTGAATAAAAGAAGAATTTTCAGATAAATCCGACAAACTCTACTTCCCTTTTCAGAATGATCGGGCTTTTATTTACTTTTTTGACAGATATGTTTCAAAAAAATGCAGACAATTGAACACTTCGATTTCTGCAAAATAAAATGCAATAGCCAGACATAATGGTGAAGTGTATATACTGAACCTTTTATCGTCCTGAAGACTCATTATTCTTGCAGCAAGACTGAAAAGAGGATACTCTTTGTTCAGGACAGCCACTATAATATTGGCATCGATAAAAAGATTCATTTCTGCTTATTAAGGAATTCATTTCTTATTGATTTTCTTGTTCTCCGGCGGATATGATATTCGGCATTTCCCTCTGACAATTGCATAACCCAATCTGATATATGGATCTCTTCCAGTGTTTTATAGCTGCCACTGGTAATCTGCCGTAACAGAAATTCCATTAGCCGGGAAAGACTCATATTTTGAGATTCAGCGTACTTCCTGGCCTTCTCAATGACTTCCTTGTCAAATGATAATGTAATTTTGGCATCCATAGAGCAATTATTATACGACAAAAATAATAAATCATTACGTATAAAAAACTTTTTTTACGGATTAATTTTAATTCTTACATTTGATTACAGCTGAAATATCAATGAATTGTGGGATGTATTGCAGCAGGTGATCATATAAAACAGGATAATTGAATTATTTGTAAAACATGAAATCCTTATTGAAAGCTGAATCTCTGGTTAAAAAATACGGCAAAGTTACTGCTGTAAATGATATATCGTTTGAGATATATCCCGGGGAAATATTCGGTTTTTTAGGTCCGAACGGAGCAGGTAAGACCACAACCATAAAAATGATGTGCGGTCTCCTGAAGCCTGACAGCGGAAGTGTTACAATTTATTCCACAAATGGAGAAAGGTCAATTGGTCTGTGTCCTCAGCATATTGTGATATGGGAAAACCTGACCTGTCTTGAGCAAATGATATACATGGGACAGATGTACAATATGCCATTGAATCATGCGAAAAGTAAGGGAAACGAGCTGCTCTCGGCATTGGGTCTTCTTGGAATTAAGGACCGTATTGCTAAGAAATTATCGGGTGGTATGCAGCGGAGGCTCAATATTGCTCTTGCTTTGATCCATTCACCTGAAATACTGTTTCTCGACGAACCTCAGGCAGGTCTGGATCCGCAGAGCAGAGTGCTGGTGCGTGACTATATCCGGTCGATAAAGAATAAGACGACAGTGGTCCTCACAACACACGACATGGAGGAAGCTGAAAAACTATCTGACAGGATATGCATTATTGACAACGGTAAAATACTGGTGTCAGGCATTGCCGATGAGATTAAAAGATCAGGCGGATACGAAAATCTGATCGAAGTTGATGTTAGCGGGGAACTTCAGGAAAAGTTTATCTCTTTCCTGGATCCCGATCTGTTGAAAAATATGTCAATCCTCACGGAAAGAATATCTTTCATAACCAAGGATCCGATTTCTTCATTATCAGGTATTCTGGAGATTATTAAAAAGCATGACATTAAAGTAAATGACCTCCGGCTGAGGAAAAACAGTCTTGAGGATGTATTTATTAATCTGACTGGTAAGAGCTTACGCGAATGAAAGTAATTTCCTGCTTCATTAAGACATTTAAAGAAAACCTTCGCGACTGGAAAATCCTGATCCTCGTACTGGTTTTTGCACCTTTTTTTGTATACCTGATGCATTTTTATTTTATCAATACGGAGGTTTCTTACTACGGGATAGAGGAATTTAATGCATATATTCCGGCACTGCTTGTACTGGCAGTAATAATGATGCTCTTTACAGCGGGAGCCTCAATTGTCCGGGAAGTTGAAAAGGATACCATAAGCAGACTTTCTTTATCGAGGCTCACTACCAGTGAATTTATGACTGCATTGAGCCTGAATCAGATAATCATAGGTCTTTTATGTATATTTTTTACACTTTCAGCAGCTTTCTCAATAGGATATAAGACTTCAGGTTCTGTATTTCTGTTTATTCTGACAGGCATTTTAAGTTGTTTTTCCGTTATAGGCATCAGTATTATTACTGCAAGTTTTATCAGGACAATGTTCGGATTGCTGACCCTCGGGTGCTTCCCTTTTCTTATAATGGTATTTTTCTCTGATTGTTTTTTCCCTTTACCAAAGATTAACTTATTGCAGTTAGCCGGCAATCAATTTTATCTCACCGATATGCTCCCGACTGCCACTGCAACAAGAGTTTTTGATAAGATACTCAACCATAATTCCGGTCTGTCAGGAATCTTGTTTGAGCTTGGCTGTATACTGGTGCTTTCATTACTCTATTTCTTTATCGGAGTATGGCTTTTTAAACGGAAATATAAGTATTGAAAAAGGCACAGGGACTCAGAGGCGCAAAGGTACAGCGGCTTACCTCATCTCCCCTCAAATCCCCGAATTACAGGTGCACCCTTAATGCCACTGAGCCCTTGCGCCTTTGCGCCCTTATTGTTATATTTACTACATGATGAATCAGAGCCTAACACCCAGAGCAGCCTTTTCGGTAACAAACTGCATCTGCCACGACCAGCGGGTACAGAAAATTACAGAAGTTGTCGGTGAACTTGGTTGTGACATAACAATAATCGGTAGAAAATCAGGTATTTGTTGTGAAAATGACAATGTTCCTTTCCGGACGGTAAGGTTCAGAATGATCTTTCATAAAGGATTCCTGTTCTACAAATTTTTTAATATCCGCCTCTTTTTTCACCTTCTTTTTCATAAGTATGATATTCTGGTGGCAAACGATCTTGATACATTACTTCCGAATTTTCTTGTATCCGTCCTGAAACGGAAAACTCTTGTATATGATTCACATGAATACTTTACGGGAGTCCCCGAAATACAGGAACGGCCGTTTGTGAAATATGTCTGGAAAACTATCGAAAAGAGCATTTTCCCGCATCTTAAATATGTTATGACAGTAAGTGATTCAATAGCATTGCAATACATGCACCAATACGGAATAAGACCTCTTACTGTGCGGAATTGCTCAAGATCTTCTGCAGGGATTAATGGCTTATCGGCGAAGGAAATTGGTATAAATCCGGGTGATATCATCCTTATACTTCAGGGTGGCGGAATCAATGTCGACAGGGGAGGGGAGGAACTGATTGAGGCTATCTTTCTTACTGAAGGAGTCAGCCTGATAATTGCGGGATCGGGTGATGTTTTACCTGTGCTGAAAAAAAGAGTCACGGAACTGAAGTTATCTGACAGGGTAAAATTCGTTCCGAAATTACAATGGAGCGAACTGATGAGATATACAAAATCGGCGGACGCAGGACTCAGCCCTGACAAGGATACCAATCTCAATTACAGGTACAGCCTTCCCAATAAACTGTTTGATTATATTTCGGCAGGCATACCGGTAATTGCCGGTGAACTGCCGGAGGTTGCCGGCATCATCAGGAAATATGATTGCGGTTTGGTGATACCTGAAATAACACCCGAAACTATTTGCAGTGCAATCAACAATTTAAAAAACAATAGTGGATTGTTGAACAAGCTGAAGCAAAATGCTGTTAATGCATCCGGTGACCTTTCCTGGGAGGTTGAATCGGTAAAAGTCAGGCAATTTTACGATAAAATCATTAATATTCCTGATTTTTAAGACTGCACGACTGCACGACTGCATGACTGCATGACTGCACGACCGCACGACCGCACGACCGCACGACAGGTTATAATCTCAATCCAAATACGAGCACATCATCAGTCTGGATGTTGTTTCCTTTCCATCTCAGGAATTCTTTCTCAAGCTTTTCTTTTTGAAGTATTAGAGGCTTATCATGAATTTTCAGAAGAAGTGATTTAAAAGCCTGGGATCTGAATCTTTTATGTGTTCTTCCTCCTAACTGATCAGCATAACCATCAGTAAACATATAAATAATATCTCCCCTGGCCGGAGTGATTGATTGCATCGTAAACCGGACCTCACTTTCATCACTGTATCCAACAGGCAACCGGTCGGCATAAAATTCAGTCAGTTCCCCGTTTCTTATCAGGTACAGATTATTCCGGGCTCCTGAAAATTTAATGGAATTCCGGTCTTTATCCAGAAAACATATTGAAATGTCCATTCCGTCACTGGTTTCATACCTTTCCCCCTTCTGCCTCAGAGCCGTTATAACTTTCTTTCTTAATTCCTCAAGTATAAGATTCGGTTCATATATCTTCCTGTTATTAATTATCTCTTCCAGAGAAGAAATACCCAGCATGCTCATCAGTGCACCCGGAACACCATGACCGGTACAATCTGCAACAACAATTACCGTTCCGGATCCTGAGGATGCAAACCAGTAGAAATCTCCTCCGATAACGTCCTTTGGCATATTAAGGATAAAACACCTCTTTTTCAGTCCTGGTATTTCATCGGGATCAGGTAATATAACATGCCGTATACGGCTTGCATAATTCAGGCTGGTTTTAATATCTTTATTCTGTTCATCAATAATATCATAAGCATTTTTCAGATCAACATGTTTTAACCTGAATATCTCTTTTTCCTGTTCTGATTTTTCTATTGCATGGGCAACTTCAATATTGCTAATGCGGTTCTTTACCTCATTACTTTGGAAGGATTCTTTTGCAATAAGATATTTTTTGAAATTTTTCAGCGCGATGGCAGGTTGCCTGATCAATTCATAATGATTTGCCAGGGCAAGATGAGCATCTGATATGAGCGACAATGATTTAAGTTCATTTGCAAGTACAAGTGATTTTTTGAGCTTTTCTTCAGCAGCACTGGTATCTCCAAGCCGGCTTAATACTCTGCCTGAGCCCATGATGCACTGAACCATACATCTCCTGTCACCCCCCAGGGTCCCCTGTTCATAATAGTCCAATGCTTCCCGATATTTCTTCATCCTTTCAAACGTGCTGGCAATACCCAGAAGGGTCCATTGAACAGCCGATGTATGATTATACTTCTTTCTGATCTCCAGGCTTCTGAAATAATATTCAAGTGATTCATCAAATTTTTTCATCTCCCTCAGCGCCATGCCTATCCTGTTAAGTGAAGAGGCAATTGCATGTACATCATCCAGGGCTTTTCGTATCTCAAGTCCTTTATTAAAATATTCCAGTGACCTTGGATAATTACACAACCTTAGGTATAGCAGTCCAAGCTGGTTGCAGGCTTCACCTTCGGATTCCCTGTCATTTATTTCGCGTGATAAATTATATGCATCAAGCCATAATTTCATCGTTTTAGCATAATGGCCGAAGCTTTCGGATATATTACCCCGTAGCAGAAGCAGCCTGACATACCCTTTCTCCTGCCTGTTGGTTTTAAACCACGGAGTGGCATCTGAAATGTATTTGAGAGCAAAATCATTTTCGGAATTTAGGAAGCAGATTGCTGCTAAATTCAGCTTAGCACAGGCAATACCTTTCGGATAGTTTATCTTTTCGGAATTCGCAAGGATTCGTTTTGCTTTTTTTATTAGCGGATCAAAACCGGCAAACCTGTCTGCCCACAGCAGTTCATTTGCTTTGTCTAAAATAGTTTCACGGGAATGAACCATATACTTACCTGTCTCGTATTGCAATTAATTACCGGAGTAATAAAAATGTTTCAGACTCACCACTCACCTCTCACCA
>DNOQ01000407.1 GCA_003501665.1 Bacteroidales bacterium
AATGGAAAATCATTGAAGCTTATCTGATTTATATCGACTTTAATTATGATGGCTCTACCACTGGCAATGAAATAGCAAAAGCACTGGCAGCTCATTATGGATGGTGTGAATCAAGGCTTGATGGAGCAGTGGGCAATATTGAAAATTGTTTGTCAATTTTTTATAAACTGATTATTGATAAAAAAAAGGCACCCGCAAAAGTGCCTTCAGTGATTCCTGCACTTAAGACAAATTTGTAATAGATCCTGCACCCATGACAGCTTTGTATCTGGTGATAAAACCGGACTGCGCCAATGCAAAGCATTAAATTTGTAACCGGTGACTAATATATCGTTCGTATCAACCTTATACCACAACATTTGTATAGCTTACAAAACTTTTCATCCGGATTACAAAAAGTGCGCCATCCCCTACTTTTCCGGCCGAATGAAACATTCTGCCAAAGAAACGGGACAGGTGGTCGGCCGGAATTGCGTCGGGTAACACCCGCTAATAATACGGCCGAAACTTTATGTGCCATAAAAAAATGACGTTCCGAGGTTATATTATGAAAAAATATAAAGATTAATATGAGAAAAATCATAAAGAAAATTTTGAAAGCCGGATTTAAATTATCGGTATTAATTGGGTCTGTATTTGATAAAATGTATTTGGATCCAGATGTGCCAATGTCAAAAATTGTTAGTCATCAAAAATGGCAGAAGTATTTATATGGTATTGGAAATAAACAAGGCATGAGAATATTGGAAATTGGCAGTCGGGAGGTAACAGGACAATCAAGTGCACGTAAAGAATTCTCTAATGCAAAATATATTGGATTTGACTTTTACCCAGGAAATAATGTTGATGTTGTTGGTGATGCTCATAAGCTTTCTTCTTATTTTGAAGGTGAAGAAAAATTTGATATTATATATACCAGTGCCTGTTTTGAACATTTTGCAATGCCTTGGATTGTTGCCACAGAGATTGCTAAATTGTTAAAAGTTGGAGGAATTGTATTTGTTGAAACTCATTTTTCATTTTCATCTCACGAAAGACCATGGCATTTTTTTCAATTTAGTGATATGGCATTAAAAATATTATTTTCGCCAGTACTTGGTTTTGATTGTATAGAGGCAGGCATGTCAAATCCTTTGGTTGGACGATTTTCATCTTTAGCTGACGGGTATTTAAAAAATGAACCTGTAGCTGGACTTTATTGTCATAGCGAGTACCTTGGTAGAAAAGTAAGAGATGTTGTAGATTTTGATTGGGGCAAAGTAGATTTGATAGATGTTGTTGGAGGAACAAAATATCCAGAACCAAAGCATATTAAATGAACAATTTACGGCATACAATAAATAAGGCTTCGTGTGGTCCCGTTCCTCGACCACACGAAGCCTTATTTATGTTGTGATTCCGGGGCGATTCGAACGCCCGACCCACAGCTTAGAAGGCTTAAATAATACCTTTTTATCAATTTATAACCTTTTTTAATCATTCTCTAAATATACTGATATTCAGGCATATTGTTAATAAATACTTTTTATTTATTGTTATTCATTTATATTAAATTACTATATTTGTATGCAACAAGTATGTCAATAAAGAATTAATCGAATGAAAAGGTCACCAGAAAAGCAGAAAGAATTTTCAGGATTAAACACCGAGCCTCTGATTAACTTCAATATCGGTAAGATATATGCCTCTGTTGTCCTGGATATAAGAAATAGAAAAAAGGATGGGTATTATCCGGTTAAGGTCAGAGTATTTGATGAACAACGAAAACAGTATTATTGGGATTGTACCAGTGTTACTGCATTGGAATATCATAAACTGCACTCCAAAAAGCCTGATGCATACACTAAAAAGACTTTAGCAGCCATAACAATATATTGGGAGAATTTCAAGGACACTCTCACCGACCTGGTCAATAAAGAGGGGTTCAGTAAGACGAGATTGGATCAACGCCTGGCTAAGGGCGCGAAAGACAGTGTTATTGAAGCCTTTGATACTAAGATAGCAGAATTGGAGAAGAAAAACAGGATAGGATCAGTGGTATGGTACACCGGGGCCAGGAATAGCATAAAGAAATTCATTGGTGATGAAGATTTGAAGTTTGCCGAGGTAACTCCTGACTGGCTGGAAAGTTACCAGACATTTCTACGTAAAGAAGAATATGATACGAAGGGTAATCTTATTGTTAAAGCAAAGAAAGATACTACAATATCAATAATAATGCGTGCGCTGAGGGCTATAATGAACACTGCCAGAGGTAAAATAATTACAGAGGATCAATATCCTTTCGGCAAAGGGAAATACGAGATACCGACAGCTGAAGGCAGAATAATAGCACTCTCAGAAACTCAGATAAAGAAGATAGCTAAGCATCCTATGAACCCGGAAGCATTAATCTATCGCAGATTATGGCTTTTCTCGTACTTCTGTAATGGTATAAACATCGGGGATATGTTAAGATTAAAGTATAGGGATATAACAAAAGATGACGGTAGGACTTTCATTGAATGGGAAAGGGAGAAAACCAAGGGAACCGGTAAGAAAATAAAAGCATTAATGAGGCCTGAGATGCAAAAGATAATAGACCTGCATGGTAACAGAGATAAGAGGCCTGATAGTTATGTTTTCCCTTTTCTTGAACATAGAATGACAGCAAGGCAGGAAAGAGACAAAATCCAGAATCTTATACATACTATTAATAAAAAGATGACTGCAATAGGTCGAGCTTTGGGATATGGTGATGTAACCTCATACTGGGCCCGGCATGCGTTTACAAATAATTCTTTAAATAAGAAAGTCTCTATGTTTTCTCTCTCTGATAGGCTTGGTCATGCGACGGTTAAGACAACACAGATCTATGCCGGGAGACTTTCGAATAAACAGATAATAAAAGATGCTAATGTACTTGATACAGTAGAAATATGAAAAAAATGACATTGAAGGAAATAGCGGAAAAAAAGTATAATGAAAATATACAGGAGGCTGTAAAAAAAGGTGCTATTGTCGTCACAGACAGAGATCAGGCAGACCAAATATTTTATGAATTGGATAATCGAAATATTGAAGAACTCAGGCACAGGATTGACCTTGCAAATTTATTAGCGGATGAAGTTGATAACTTAATTTTCTCAGGGAAACAAATTGCTCATTTAGAATGGAAGGCCTTAAAGAAAAAAGCATATAGGAATAAGGCTTTTTTAATAAAAGTTCAAAAAGACCCTAAGCTAAGATTGTTTTTTCGTTTACAAGAAAATCAGGCCTTATCAAAGCAATTAGAACAGTCTTTAAATAATGCCATTGATAGGCTAACTGCCAGTATTAATGTAATCGAGGATGAGATCACAACTAGTAAAGTAATTACAGATATTACTAGTCTGGAGGATGCCTGTAATGATCTAATAAAACTTAAAACAATAAGAGAATGGTTCATTAAAAATAAGTTTTGTAATCCAGATACTTTTATTTGGGATGATAAAAACTATTCCTTATCATGTTTAGCAGACTATCTTAAGGATTTGCACCCAAAAGGATATACAGGATATCTTGAGCAAAGACAAATATTAGCAATTTCAAAAAATAGTTTTGGTATTGAGATGAGTAGGTCAACATTAAATAAGGCAAAAGGTCATTTATTCCTTCCTGAAATTCCACCCTTCAAATAAAATACACCTTTTACACTTGTGTATTTTGTGTATCTAATTCTTTCATTATTAATTAATTATTGTTATATTTTTGTAGCTGATATAAGTACAATTATCAGTTATGGAAATAATAACGTCATTATCAAAAACAGAACTGGAGCAGCTGATCTTTGACCAGGTTACAAAATGTTTGAATACTAAACTTCCTCCACCACAACCGGAAATATCCGATCGATGTGGTATTGATGAAGCCCGAATAATTCTTGGAACGCCTGGGAAGCCCGTGAGTAAGGCGAAGATATACCAGCTTACCAATTTAAGAAAGCTGAACTTTAAACATTTCGGGCGCTCCCTTGTATTCAGTAGAAGGGATCTGATTGAATACCGGGATGCGTTTACCCTCCCTCCTCCCTCCCCTGCAAACGAGTTAACAGCTAACCTGATAAGGTCCGCCCAAAAGCATCTTCGAAATGGCAAGTGAAGCACTATCGCAACTCAGGCAGTTAGCTCTTGCTCACTCCAGGCGAAAGCATCCAACGTTACCGGAATATGCCCGACACATTAAACCATATTCTGATAAAACAGCTAACGGCCTTACCAGGGCGATAATAGACTTCCTTCGGTTCTCCGGCTGGCAAGCTGAAAGAATAAATTGTACAGGCAGACTACTTGACAATACAAAGGTCTTTACTGACACTGTGGGATTTACCCGGAAGATAGGATCTGTTAAATGGCTACCAACTTCAGGAGAGAAAGGCACAAGTGATATAAGCGCTGTGATCAATGGTCGTGCCGTCAAAATCGAAGTCAAGATGAGGGATCGGCAATCTGAAGATCAGAAATCTTACCAACTAAAAATAGAAAATGCCGGCGGATATTACTGGTTGGTGAGATCATTTGATGAGTTTATGAAGTTTTATAATGGATTGGTATGGAAATAACCGACAATCAAAGCAAAGAGGTAAAGAAGAAACTTCAGTCCCTAATAAGACAATTATATCAGGAGTGTAATAATCTGAATGAGACCCATGATAAAGCCGTAACAATAATCATGTCTGATCCTCGCTTAAGAGGCATATTGAAGCATATAGTTGATCAGGCAGTAGCAGAAGCGACGGCAAGAGTGATGATATTGACCGGAATTAGATACTAACTAAAAACATTACGAAAGTGGAAAAATTTACAATTGAGGAAAAGGAAACTTTGCTTAATGCAATTGACCATTACATTGGTGACAGACAACGTTTCAGACATGTATTGACTGGTGACGATAAGGATAAATTTGTCCAGGAAACATGGAAGATTCAAGAACTTCGGGTTAAACTGATACTTGATATTGCGCCCATTGAGATAAAGCCTTCTATTGATCTATGGGAGCGGCCCTGTATATTATGCGGAATGGCTGATAGTCCTGGTGTTATTGAATGGGCTTATGTAGATAATAAACCTATCTGCCAGTTGTGTTTTAAAAAGCATTACCCGGAGGCATACGAAAAAGCCCGGAAGTTAGATGAGGAATATTGGATGAAAGAATATCCGGAAGATTTTAATCCTGATGGTACATTAAAAAATGTTGCGCCAGTTGGGGCTGTTGATCTGTCATTCTAACAACGAATGGTCGAAGCATATAAGAAATATCATTCTGCCGGGTTCGCTTGTGTACCGACTAGGGTGGACAAATCCCCAGCCGTGCCGACTGTGCCTAAAGGAGGGTGGATTGATCCCCTTCAATATGAATCAGCTCACGGAATAGGAATATTATGTGGTAAGCATTCAGGGAATCTCGAATGCATTGACTTTGATAACCACTTCGGCGATGCGGAGAATATCCTTGCCAGGTTCCTGGATGACACGGAGACAACAGATATATTTCTCAAATATAAATTCCCTCTTGAGAAGACCGTCGGAGGTGGCTTTCACATGATTTACAAGTGCGACACTATCGAAGGCAGTCAAAAACTTGCTTCCCGGATGAATGGCAACCATGTGCCTGATGCTTTAATTGAGACCAGAGGTGAAGGCGCCTACTTCTGTTGTTACCCCACACCCGGATATCATTTTATTTCAAACGACATCACCGGTGACATTCTTAACCCTCCTGTCATCACTTCAGAGGAGCGCAGGACGTTGATTAATGCAGCCAAATCCCTCAATGAGGTCAGTAAACCTGTTCAGAAGGTAGAGTATGAAGGCACTGACCGACCAGGTGATATATATAACAAGTCTCCTGAGGCAGCTGAGGAGTTCAAATCTGAGCTTAAGAGCGCCGGATGGATCGAGCTGTCAGATGGAAGGTGGAGACGACCCGGCAAGGATAAGGGCATCAGCGCAACATTCGGGTATAAAGCGCCGGGGATCTTTCACGTGTTCACTGCCAACGGTCACCCGTTCGATATTGATAAAGCTTATACACCATTCCAAGGTGTAGGACTGCTCAGATATGGTGGTGACTTCAAACAGTTCGCAAAGGAGCTTTATGAGAAACAAAAGCCCCTTCAACAGGACGAACATGACAAACTGAGGACAAAGCTGCGGATAGACCCTACTGTCAATATTAAAGAACCACCCGTCTGTTGTTTCATTGGTGAATGTCCCTCAATGACATTTGGTAATTTCTCCATGATTGACGGTAAGAAGAAAGCCGGGAAAACATTCTCATTAGGTGGAATCGTTGCTGCAATGCTTAACAACAGCATACAAATAGGGAAGATCAAAGGAACCCTTCCCCGTGAGAGAAATATGATCCTTTATTTCGATACTGAGCAAAGCCCGTACCATGCAACCCGCTCGATTCATAGGATATGTAAACTAGTAGGCAAGGCTAACCCCTCAAACCTGATAGCCTTCGGCCTGAGACCACTGAACCCGGCAGAAAGACTATCATTTATTGAGAGGGAAATTCACCAGACAGGTAAACTGGCTGTCGTGGTTATTGATGGCGTCCGTGATCTTCTTACTAAAGGTATCAACGACGAACCGGAAGCAACTACACTGACAAGCAGCTTCCTGAAATGGACAGAAAACTATGATATGCACATGATTCTCCTCCTGCATCAAAATAAAAACGATCTCAATGCAAGGGGACATATCGGAACTGAACTTGGAAACAAATCGGAAACAATCATAACGGTTACCAAAGAGAAAAAGAGTAACATCTTCATTGTAGGATGCGAAGATTCAAAAGACAAAGGATTCGAAGAGTTCGCTTTTACTATCGATGATACAGGAATGATACAGTCTTCAGAATTACCACAGGAAGGTCAAACAAAGGCCAAGAATCCAAAGTACATGAAGGACGATGAGCATATAGAGAAACTAAACCAGATATTTAAGGAGACAAGAAAACTTGGATGCAAGGAACTCCAGGAGGCTATTATGTACCACTTCGAAATAGGAATACATAGAGCAAACGATTTTATAATGCACTACCAATTGAAAACATGGATCAGGAAAGAAAGAGAATGGAGGAAGATTAGTTATGAATACCGAAGAGCAGTCTTTTAACAGTTATCATTTATCACTTATCATATTACACCCCTATATATAGGGGGTGTATTGTAATATGATGATAGATCGGTTGACTGTATAATGATACGTAAAAGGTTGTAAAGTGATAATAATAGCCATGATTATCAAGACATTAAATAAATGAATACCCCTGTAAAGTGATGAGATATACCCGAAATAGGACTATTATACACACACCCAGACATGAAAATAAACGCAAAAAAGGTTGTAAAGTGATTATGATGTTCATATTCAGGCAGTTGATAAAATGCACACAGTTTAATAAGCTATGGATTGATGCTATATAATGGCCTGTATATTAACTATTTTGATAGTATTTTAAACGAATTAAAACATATAATTTGCATACATTAACGAATAATAACTTAAATTTGTATTATGGAAACACGCAAAAGTCAAATGGTTAATCTAAGGACTTCGCCGGATGAAAATGAGCTTTTACAGCGGGCTGCGGAGCGGCTAGCTCAAGCGACCGGGAAGAGAGCTAACATATCAAAAGTGATTATTGAAGCAGTGAAGCAGTATGAGGAGCCTTACTATTTCAATGAATCTCGCTATAAGCAAGCTATCACAGCCAACCAGTT
>DNOQ01000039.1 GCA_003501665.1 Bacteroidales bacterium
GATAGACAAACTGGAATTCAATTCCCCGGATTTTTTTTATCGCAGGTTTTACCTGAAGATTAGTTACGACAATCTCTTTCAGGCTTGGTTGTGTTATTAGACCATGTACTTGCATTGCCGAATAATAACCTATGTAGTATTTTTTACCTTTCATGAGATATTTGGCTACAAGGTGCCAATCCGGAATATACTTTTTGGGATCAGCACTTGAAGGGACGATATGATAAAGACTTCGATTTAATTTTATCAGCATCCCTTTTTCAACCATTCCGGAAAGAACCCTCGATAGGTAAATTTTGTTTGCATCGGGATACTCCAATAACACATCCTGAAAAGTAAAGCAATCCTGATCAGCACCAGAAAATCTTTTAATAATGTCCCAACTAACTATATTTTTCATCTCACAGATATTTATTATCCTGTAATTATACACTATTGGACAATACAAAGATAATAAATATCCATTAACAGACAATTATTATCTGAATAATATATATAAATTGATAATAATCAGATAATGAATATCCGTAATATTCGGTTTTGAAATAATTATGATTATTACTTCCGGTCAAAAAAATGATGTAGTAAATTTTTCACAAAAGTATCATTAATGGAACGTATAAAAGGTGGCCTGCTCAGACTTGGTTGTCATTTCTTTTCATCCTGGTAATTAATTGCTAACGATTGCATTTCTTCAACAGGCAAGGTTTTAAAGCTAAATGGAATCTATACTTATAAAGAAGGTGATAATGTTGATATTGTTAGACTTACAAATGTACTCATAGAAAGAAGATACTTGTACTGCAGTTTATTCTTTTTTTCCAAAAATGAAATTAGCTTTAATTCTTTCAACTACCATATATACTACTGGAACAATTACCAATGAAAGTAACATGGAACTTGTAATCCCGCCAACCAACACCCAGCCTAGTCCGTTTTTCCATTCGCTGCCGGGGGCTTGCGATAATGCAATAGGTAGCATTCCAATTACGGTTGAGATTGCAGTCATAAGAATTGGACGAATCCTTAACTTTACGCCAGTAATAATGGCTCTGGTTAATCTCATTTTTTCTGAGCGAAGGGTATTGATAAAATCAACTACTAATATTGCGTTTTTGGTTACTAAACCCACCAGCATTATTATGCCTAATATTGAGAAAATGCTAAGGTTTTCCTGGGTTAAAGCCAACGCAAAAAGAGCCCCGATTACGGCCAGCGGTATTGAGAACATAACAACCAAAGGGTGCAGATAGTTATTGTATAATGCAACCATCACTAAGTAAACCAATACTAAAGCTATGAGTAAGGCGATGCCAAGTGTTCCAAANNGCATCAGCTTGAAATTTCAGCTCATTCTCGGGCAAGTATTCTATCCCATTTGGCATATCTGTTTTTTCAAGAAGCTGAAGAATTTCGTTGCCCACCTCACCAACTGACCTTCCAATTACCTGCGATTCGAGTACCACCGAGTTGATCCGACTATACCTTTCAACCCGCGAAGAACCCGATACTTCAATAATATTGGCAAATTGCTTAAGCTTTATCATTTGACCCATGTTGTTAATCACGGTCAAATTTTGCACATCCTCCTGCGAGTTCCTGTTATACTTATCCAATCGAATATTGATGGGATATTCAAAATCACCTATCTGCATTTTACTTTTAGAAAATCCGCTAAATGAAGTTTGAATTGTTAATCCTGCTACCTGCGGATCAACTCCAAGCCGGGCCATTTTTTCCTTATCGAATCGTATCAGAACTTCAGGTATGCCCCCTTCAATGGTAAGCTTTACATTATTTGTGCCGTTTATTTTCTTAACTTCTTTCATCATCTTACTTGCAAACAACATCAACGAGTCTCTGTCAACCCCTTGAAATACAATTTGTATTGGAGCATCGTCAGATATGCCCATAATGGTAATGATACCTGTACCATAAATAATAATTCAGAAATCTGCGAAATGCTTACCAAAGGGATACCAGGTAAAATGTAACTCCCTTTTTCAATGTTTCTTTGTGTTATATATCCACTTACAGGGGCTATGATGACAGTATTATCCAGCTGTTCTTTCACTAATTCGAAGTTTGTGATTGCATTTTGATAGCCCAATCTGACAGTTTCATATTGTAGCTTAGTCACCGCATCCTCTTTTACCAGTTCTTCAAATCGTTTCAAATCGATGGCAGCATTTTCAAGGGCTAATTTTGCAAGTTCGTACTGGCTCTGCAAAGTCCCTTTTTCCACTTCAATAAGGACTTTACCCGCTTGAACATATTCGCCAATAAGTACATTAACATTCAGTACATTACCATGTACTTTCGAAATCACGTCAACACTCTTTGATGATTGAAACCGGCCTGATTCTGATAATGTTTGATCAAAGTGTTTGCTTGATGCAATTATAGTTTTTACCGGAACAATTTGGTTATACTCCGTTAACTTTTGCAAAGCTGTTTCCTTTTCTCTTTTAACATTGAAAAGGTAAACAACGATTAGAACAAAAACGGTTAACAGAATAGTTATACCAGTAAATTTGCGGAATAATTTAACTGTTGTTTTCATGTTTTTTACTTTTAATTGTTATTAATCAATAGTTTCCCGTTTATTTTTTTCAAGGCCAACTCTGAGCTCAATAATTTAAAAATAGTTCCGTAATACTGCATTTGGATTTCGGCCAGCTGGCTTTCGGAAATAATCAGGTCCGTTAAACTGATAACCTGTTGTTGGTATGACCATAGATTAGATTGATAAATTTGCTGAGCCGATTTAATGTTTTCAGACAACTTATCAAGTTCTTCTAATTGAGTACTATAACCAGTAAGGGCTTCATTTTTCTCTTTTAAATCAAATAACTTTAATTGTTCTGATTGTGCCTGAACCTGTTTAAATTCAATTTCTTTTAATCTTACCTGGTTACGTTTTGAAAAACCATCAAAAATCGGAACGTTCAACTGTAAACCAACGATTCCAGCCCTAAAGAAGCGGTCCTTACCTCCATCAAAAAAATCAAACTCATCACGCATTCCCTGATAGTAGTGTTGTCCAAATAAAGCCAGGGAAGGAAGTTGGGATTGTTTTTCTGCTTTTACCTGAAGGGCAACAAGCTCTTTCCGTTTTTCGAGCATGAGCAATTCGGTTCGTTTATAGCCAGCAGAATCAGCTAATTCTAACGTCACCGGTAAAGCTTTAGATAACAGAACTTTGGCATCAGGATCCAGGCCTGTTAAAAGTTTAAGTAAGAATAGCTGTTGTTGAAAATGAGAAGCAAGTTCTTGTTTCTGTATTTCAATTTTTCTTACATCAATTATTACACGCTCAACATCTGCTTGTCTGGCCAGCCCATTGATTTGAAGTTTTTTAACAATCTCTATGAGTTTTTGCATCTGTTTTAGTGTACTATCCACTACGGAAATCTGCCAATCAATCGTTTGGCACAAATAGTAGAGCTGAGAGATCTGGAAAACTACTTCCTCCTTCTTTAGCTGAGTGTTGAAATCCTGTATTTTAATCATTTCATCAACTATTTGAAGGTTTGTAAAGTAGCTTTGATTGTAGATTAACTGAGTGAACCTAAACCCATTGTTCCAATCGTACTTAGTCCCGAACTCAACAGGAATATTACCCTGCTGTCCGAATATTTCGCCAGGTATAACTATTTTGGGTATGGCGTAGTAGTAAGAGAAGGTACTGTATGCTTCAACCTGAGGCATCAGCATACTTTGGTTTGCTTTTAACGCCGGCTTAAAATGATACCACCTAAGGGTAAAAAACGGTACCACTTCTTCCTTCTTTGATAAAAACGGCAATCTTTCGCATTTAGAAAGTTTGCCATCATGATTTCAACCTTTACCTGCAAGTGTTGTGGTAAATTGGTTCCACGTAATCCCTGGATAAAGAAACAAAAGTTTTGTTCCTCCAGGGCCTGTCAAAATACCCGACGATATACGATCACTAAGGCAAGAGCCACTAAAAGTTCAGAGTGTCGCTGCTTGCAACGGGCTCTTAATAAGCGTTGGCGTAATAATTATCCTGCGCACGAGTATCAGAAGGAATACCGAAAGAAGCATCCTGAGTATGTAAATTGCAATCGTGAAGGTCAAAGAGAACGAAATAAAAAGCGTAAGCCAGAAAGTTCATCAATGATTGTAAAGACGTACGCGTTCGTTTAAGAAAGAACAGCTATTTATTTTTACCGGGACCAAAAACTTGTCCCGGTGAATACCAGAATCCAGGAAATATCCATAGATAAATTTGACCTGTCGTTATCGGGGATGCGCATCATGAACATGACACGGATCCTGCAGGTTGAGAAGTCGATGCGTCTGCATGGACAGCTTCCCTGCCTGACGGCTATGCCCTTTAGGGATCAATGATGAAAACAGAACGGTTTTTCAAATCTGTCAAAGTAGAATTAATATATGATCAATTTAAAACTCAAATTAAACAATCGATCTGTTTTATTGTTCGTAACAATATAAACATCTGGCATTGGGAAAATGAATAGCTATATTTTTTTAATAAGATCATTACTAACAGCACTGTTATTTCAATTAATTATTATCATGGGATTTGCTAAAACGGAAGAACAAAAATACAAAGTCATTAAGAGCGAAAAGGAGTTTGAAATAAGGTACTATCCTTCTGCAACCCTTGCTACAGTATATTCATCAGCAAAATCCTACAAAGAACTTTCTGGTTCTGGATTCAGAAAACTCGCAGGTTATATCTTTGGTGATAACAATACTTCCACCAGGATTTCAATGACCTCGCCTGTACATATGGATATCAGCCAGTCGGGATCATCGATGAGTTTCGTGATGCCATCATCATATAATCCTGATAATCTGCCTGATCCCGTTGACAAAGACGTTAAGATCGAAAAGTCGGAGGAAGGATATTTTGCTGCAATAAGGTTCAGTGGTTATGCCTCTGATGAAGACATAATAAAGTATTCAGGCAGACTAAAAGATCTGCTGAACGAAAAAGGGATAAGTTATTACGGAAACTTCCGGTATCTTGGATATGATCCTCCCTTCAAACCTTTTGGAAGAAGGAATGAAATAATAGTGGCAGTATGGTGGGACGATAACAGTTCACATTAACAAGCCGGCTTTTTTACCATTCCACTGAAAATTAAAGAATTGAAAGAGCATTACAGGATTCCGGCATAATCTTACTGAAAATCCGAAAAATAAAATCCTTCAAGGCATAAACCTCTCATACGTTGATCAATCCGGGTCAATCAGTGAAAAAGAAATATGAAACCTTTACCCGGAATCTTCAACATTCAACCACGTAACATCGTCAATTCCCCGGACAATCTGATACGTTTCTACCTTAATGCGGACCATGGCAGATTCAGATGACTGCAGGAGATTCGCCACATCAGGATGCCTTTCCCTATGGGCATTTACAGCTTCTTCCAGTTCTGATATAGCAAGTTCCTCAGCATGACCAAAGGCGGTAAGCGCGAAAACATAATGTAAAGGACCTTGTCCATGCAATTTCAACAGAACCTTGCAGAGCATAAATTCGATGAAGCCATCCGTCTCATAAAGTAAGGCACAGACATCGCGGGAAAGGATAATTACTATGGGGTGGTTACCGATTGGAAAGAGATGCTGAGAGATATTTATACATATCATGAAATAGCATCACACATTAAAAAATGTCAGAATTACCCGGAGGAAAAGAGCCGGCAGGAAAATTGATAAACCAACTTATGGTGCAATTTGTCAAACTACCTGCAATGTATGATGAACTGGGGAAAATATAAATATTTCGTTGCTGTTTATCCTGTTAATCAGGAATACAAGGATTAAATATCATTCATCTGAATCTTCTTCAAACCCACAAAATGGTATGTCATCGTCAGGGTCTTTTTCGAAAGGTCCAATAACAGGAGGATTAAATAAACCCCAACGGTCAATTATATAATCCCATTTATCAAACCCCGCCACCCAGTCTATGAACAGGAGCCGGTATTCTTATCATCCTCTTCATCTGAATTCATCTTTTTGAGAATAAATTTTAAATATTCAAGGCTAATTTAATAAAATCAGAGTATAAACGAATTTAATCTGCAATTGGTCTTGTAACAACAACTGCAGTTCTATATAAACCTTTCAAATACCTTTGACATAAGTTCCTGCTCTGATTTAGGAATTTGATATTTATTTGCAACATTTCTCCAATTCTTTACCGAACTTTTAATGTTCTTAATTTTCTTCAATGCATCCTCATTATTTAACCGGAAATAACCGGCAACTTCCAATGCAAGATTTAAATCCAGAGAGTTATCATCAAGGGTAATATTGAGTGATAATCCGGATCCGTCTTCATTTGGGTTAATATCAAAAGCGGGGGAAAGTATCCATCCTTTCTCTGTCAATATAAAACCATGGTTCCTTAGATGATCATCTGTGTTGGAAACAAACATATTAAAAACTATCCTCTGCCATAATTCCGTCAGATCACTTTCTACATCTGCACCGTATTTGGTTAAAAAATCGACAATTTCAAGATAGCTGACTCCATCCTGGAAATTGTTTCCATCAACATAGCCTAACATTGTCATAGCTGAAGCATAATGGATTCTCTCACCAGAATTGGTCCTGTCAAATCTTTTTGTAAGGAATGTATAGTATTTACCTGAAAACTTTTGGATTTTTGAGACTGCCACATTCAGACCTGCATTTCGTGCAAGTTCATTTGTAACCATCTCCCATCCGCCAATATCTTTAATATCGGACTTACTTGGAAATTTCGCTATCCAAAGATTTTTTTTATCGTCAACCACACTTGCTTTTGGCCTTGCCCCTCCAAGCGAAGAACCCGGATTGATCAATATAGTCAACCATTTCAGGTATTCAGGGTCCTCAATTGCTTTATCATCTTCGAGTCTGAGACTTATTTGTTCCAATTCTCTTATTGAAGTCCGGGGCGGGAAGGCAAGTTTTTCATTGTTATTAAGAAATGGACCATCAGGATCATCTTTAAACCTTATGGCACCCATACGGTGACCATCAAATACTCCAAGCAAATAATCAGATTCTCTCAATGTCTTTTCCGGCCGCTTCTCTGATCTTGCCATTGCTGCTTCACGCCTCTTCATCAGGAGACGTCCCCATCTGTCCGGAGAAGAATCAAGAAAAACTCCGAAGTTATGTTTTTCATCTTTTGCGTACTGTGTTCCTGAATATAATTGCAATTCCGGGTCAAGTATCTGAGAATAACGGGATTTAAGCCAATCTTCAGTGTAACTAAAAGAAAATATTTCTTTTCCCCTTGTAAATTCAGCTTTCAGCACACCCATTAATACCGGCTCTTTCATTCCGGTCCAATGAGCATAGACATAGATATCTTTATTATTACTTCTTGTTTCCATCAGTTTTCTTTAATATTTTCACTGCCGGACCTTGTTCCTTTATTATTTTTTTTGAAACCTGAGGATTACTCCGTAATTTATCATTTTTAAAAATCTTTGGTGCACGTTCCCTTACTATTAATTTAGCATCCTGTAGTTTTCTGCCCAATTTATCATCTTTAGCAACCTCCATTATATCATTCTCGAGTCCAAGTACTGATAATACTTTAATATATGCCCCAATTGAAACATTAGGATTTCCTTTTTCTATGGAGGCTAATGTTGGTCTGCTGATATCTGCCCTCTCTGCTACCTGTTCTGCACTAAATTTCCTTCGCAGTCTTGCAAGCTTTATATTCTCTCCCAGAACTGAAATAGTTTTCTGTGCTCCGGGTAATAATATGGTATTTCTCTTTTTCATAACGTAAATTATATCTTACAAATATACATCTTTTTGTAAATTATATTTAACATTATCAATTTTTTTTAATTTACTCTGCCGGCAAAGAGGAACAATAACCTTTCAAATCTCCTTCAACTGCTTGATTTTCCTGACGGTGTTAATTGAATGTCCGGCGATTCCTGCAATCCTTCTGACAGAAAGTTCACTCTTATCAAGAAGATCAGCAACGAACTTGTATTTCGACACTAATTTTGAGTGAGAACTTTTTCCACCTTTCTTTCGGCAGGTGTAGATCTTCTTAATCTGAGCAAGTTTTGAGATCGGCTTTACATAAACAGAGTTACAGGTTCAGAATTCATAGGAAAGACTTACTTGGGAATCCTGATATTGTTATTCCCAAACACAATATCCTAATATTTGTAAATGGGTGTTTTTGACATTATCATGAAGATTGCTCTCCGCCGGCTGGCGGATCGCGGACTTCCATAGAGGTGACTTAAAAGAAAAAGCCTTTAATTCGCTTTGTTCATTTAGGGCTTTGTTTTCCATTTGTTTATGAAAGGAAGCTTTCAACGCAACTGAAAAACAAAGCCCTCCCCCGCCAGAAG
>DNOQ01000576.1 GCA_003501665.1 Bacteroidales bacterium
GTGTATTCTGTTTTAGTACTTCCCGGCCGGCAGACCAGGATCTTGTTTTTCGTTATTTTTATTGCTCGCCAGTTGTTTGTATCATATCCCAATGCCCCGGTTCTTATCTGTGTTAAAATATCCCCGTCCGGAAGGGTATACCTGTTGATATCATTTATATGATTGTGACCTGCAAAGATCAAAGTTGATGAAGAATTCTTCTCAAGAACACTGAACAGGTTAAATGTCTCTGTTTTTGATGAAAAGTTTTTTGTCGGTTCAGTCAGAATTTTGTTATCGGCCGGTTTGGTATTCGGGAGAGGTATATGCATAAAAATTATCTCAACGTCTGAAGAAGATGCATTCATCTGGGCATCAAGCCATCTGAGCTGGTATGGGTCAACTGTAAATGAAAGTTCCCCGTCAGATATCTCGGGAGTTGAGTAATATGCATTATCAAGAAATATCAGCCTGAATGTTGTGGTATCAATTTTGTAAACATGGCTGTAGTAAGTACCGTCTTTAAAGCATGGCACATTTCTCATCCATGCAGCGCGGGCTTTCTCAGCTTCAATCTGGTTACTCCCTGTCCATGGTCCGGGTGTCATTCTGTAACTCGCAATATCGTGGTTCCCGAGAGTCAGGTAAACAGGTAATTTGGTGTTGTCGAATAACCGGGCATATTGCTCAATCTGGGTGTCAAGCATTCCTCCGCTTTCAGTTTCAGCTTCGTAATAATCAATATTGTCACCTGTAACCACAACAAAATCTGCTTTTACTTTACCCGGTACCGTCCTCAGAAATTCAGGAAAAGTTGTACCACCGTTCCCGAAATGCACTCTTTTCTGAACAAATGCCGGATGATAACCAGTAAGATTGCAGAAATGAATATCCGTTACATGAATAAAGGTAAGAGTATCATTTTCTTCCGGACCAGCTGCTTCGACAGAGGTAGCACCTGCGAACCATAGTATCATTAAACAGGACAAACTGTAAAGGGTAATTACTTTTTTCATCATCCAATTATTTAGTCGGTTAAATTGATAAATATACTTAATTCATTGTAGCCCTTTGTGTTACTTTGTTTGGTTAATAATTCAGTTTCATAATATATACCTGGCGGCTTCCCGTAAAGGTAGAGTTAAATCCTATCATATCGCCCTGTGGACTCCACCTGCAATGTATATCGCAACGCCAGAAACCGTTAAATTCAGGAGGCTGAACAAATCTTCCAAGTGATATCACGGCTTCTGTTTTCATATCCATGAGGTAGATCTTCTGTTCACGCAATCCTGCACCCGGATATGTATCAGTGACCATCCAAAGCTGATCGGGTGAAAAGGTGCCATGACCATCATAATCAAGAAGTCCGTTGCCCAGCCTTTTATAGTCCTGCTGACCAATTGTAAACAAGACATGTGCATATTGTTTTCCCTGATAGTTGGCTGTAACCATCAATTCGTCATCATTCAGCCAGTCGAAGTGAGACCCTTCCCAGTTATCCGGGAAACACCTTCGCAGATCTGTACCATCCCTGTTGACAGTCAGCGAAGTTGTTATACGTTTTGTGCCATCCATCTGCCTTGACAACCAGAATATCTTTGAACCATTTCTGCTGAAAAGAGTATGGTTGAACCAGCCAATAAATCCCTCTGTTATCGGAGGAACCAGATCCTTAACCTGTGCAAGTGAAACAATGAGTTTTGATTCACCCGTTTCAAGATTTACAAGGAACAACCCATCATTATCAGGAAGCGGTATATCTGCCTGTGGATCCTGACCATTGCCGCCATAGCCATAATCGGGACGGGTAATTCTTAATCTTGAGAAATTGATACTGACAGCTTCTTTTCCGTCCGGTGAAACAGCGCTTACCGGATACGGGATTGTTTTGATCTCCTTTCGTGTATGAACATTCATAATGACAGAAACATATTTCCCATCCCTGAAATCATTATAAATAATAAGAGAATCGGGTGATGTTGCCAGCCAGTGAGCCATGCATCCCTGCTGGAAATTCCATGCACGCGTCTCCGTCAGAGGTATGAAATCATTTGTTCTGAGATCAACGAGCCCAAGTGTTGCCGGTTCAGTTTCATCAGGCAGCTTGTATTTAATATCAGTTTCCAAAACTGTTACATATCTCTGATCCCGGCTCCATGAATTGATACCGTAATAGCTCCCAAAGAGATGCTCCTTATCACTCTTTGTAATCTGAACCGGTTCGCTTACTTCCGGGAAAACAACTGTGACGCCTGAATTCTTATTACTGCATGCGAAGATTATTGCCGTGCAGGCTAATACTGCAATTATTTCAGCATACCAATAGTTTTTCTTTTCCATATTCCTCATAAATGCGCTTAAAAATGTGTCGGGAAATTTCTTAAATATAATATTTAATCATTCAGGAAATTTTACATGGACAATAAATTATGGAACAATTACTGAGAATCCCCCATTCATTTCTTTTCCCCAAATACAGCCTTAACTGCTTCAATATACTTCATCCCGTTAAACGAATCCGGTTCAAGATAACTTCCCTCGGTCCATTCATTCCAGCAGTTTATGTTGAGAATACGAGGTCCACCAGGGTCGGCAAGCAGTCTGTC
>DNOQ01000334.1:0-878 GCA_003501665.1 Bacteroidales bacterium
AAATATATAAGAGCGATTATAATACGTAGTTTGTATCATTCACATTCTCATATTTCAAGGTAGCGGATAACCTGCAATTTCTTTCAGATTCTCGGCTATTACATCATCAGGAAGCTCATAATTCTGTAATTGGCCGGTAAGGTATTTGTCATATCCTGTTAAATCCATTATTCCATGACCGGAAAAGTTGAACAGGATGACCTTCTCTTTGGCTTCCTCTTTCGCTTTTTTTGCTTCTCGAATTACTGCAGCGATAGCATGAGTTGTTTCAGGTGCAGGAATTATGCCTTCAGTCTTTGCGAATAGTATTCCGGCTTCGTAACTCTCAAGCTGGTGTAGCGCCAAAGGTGAAAGTAAACCTTCATTTGTGGCTTTACTGACGAGCGGTGCCATCCCGTGATACCTCAGACCACCTGCATGAATGGGAGCAGGTACAAAATTATGACCAAGTGAATACATTGCAACAAGAGGTGTCATTTTAGCAGTATCGCCATGATCATATACATATGGACCCTTAGTTAATGTAGGGCAGGAGGTAGGTTCAACGGGTATAATATCAATTTGGGCTCCATTCATTTTATCATATACAAACGGAAAGGCAAGTCCGGCAAAATTGCTTCCTCCTCCCACACATCCGATTACAACATCAACTTTCTTTTCACCTGCAATATCAAGTTGTTTTTTTGCTTCAAGACCTATGATGGTTTGATGCATCATTACATGATTTAATACACTGCCCAGTGAATACCTGGTTTCTTTTGCAGGATCAGTAACTGCAGCTTCAATTGCTTCACTAATGGCAATACCCAGACTACCCGGAGTGTCAGGCGTTTTTTCCAGAATGGATCTCCCGGCCTGGGTTTCGTTACTCGGACTTG
>DNOQ01000334.1:962-3143 GCA_003501665.1 Bacteroidales bacterium
GGAACAGCTGTATTAGGCTTATGACTGCCTGGAGGTGAAAGACTCTCATTTTTATAATAGATCCTGGCCGGGGTTCCGATAGCAGCTTCCAGTTCATATGCCCGGTGCAGGGGAGAAGGACGCCATCTGGTAAGTATTTCCAGAATTTCTTCAGGAATATCTATCCAGCGCTCTGTACTGTATTCCTGTTCGACCAGATTCATGGGAAAAACAGGCTCCCATCCTTCTGCAGGTACCGGTCCGTTGGGACCCATAAACGGTGGAACTTTAATATCGGCCGCCATATTATACCATTGCCTCGGCATCTCATTCTCACTCAATAAAATTTTTCTGTTCTTTTTCATTTTAAATTAATTAAGGTTATTTATTACAAAAGGCACGCTGTGATCAGCGTGCCTTTTAATCTAGTTCATATTAAATTATATAACGGCGTGATTCACAGCATCAATTCAGAAGCTGCACCACCACCAGATATATAAATTTCCTTTTTTCATCTTTGCAAATCTATATAAAAATCTTAATTCAAAGCAAAAAAGTATAGATTTTTTATCTTTTCTGATGAAAATAAATACATTTTTAATACAAGATGAAATGAATCAGAGAATATCATTCATATAACATTGTTCCCAGGTGACGAAGATCATCGAAGAATTCAGGATATGATTTTGCGACACAATGTGATTCCCTTATCATTATTTTGCCCGAAGCGCCCAGGGCGGCAACTGCTGCTGCCATTGCAATACGGTGATCACCATGTGAACTTATTTCTCCTCCCGTTACATTACCTCCTTTCACCATCATATTATCTCCTTCGGTTTCAATACTAATATTAAGCTTGCCGAACTCAGTTACCAGAGCCCTGGAGCGATTACTTTCCTTATGGATAAGCCGCGATACACCCTTTATTGTTGAGATCCCGGGGCAATAGGCTGCAATGGCAACAAGAGGAGGGAAGAGGTCAGGTGATTCTGTGGCATCAAAGAAGAATGGTTTTAACAGAGATCTTTTTACGGATATGGAATTTTCCAGAATGGTTGTCCTGGCTCCCGCGCTATCCAGAACATCAAGAATTGCCTTGTCGCTCTGCCGGCTGTCGGGACGAAGTCCTTCAACCGTTATATCACCGTTAATGGCGCCTGCCGCAAGCAGAAATGCCCCTCCGCTCCAGTCGCCCTCAACTTCAAAGCTCCGGGGCTGATATATCTGGTTGCCGGGGATATGGAAACTTGTATAATCTTTTCTGTGAATATTGATCCCGAACCGCTCCAGTACCTGGAGGGTCATGTCAATATAGGGTTTACTTTTAAGGTTATTAACAATTACAACCGAGTCTTTTTCCGCTACAGGCAGCGCCATAAGAAGTCCCGTAAGAAGCTGTGAGCTGAGTGAACCATCTGTTTTACATGTTCCCCCTTTCAGGGGACCCTTTATTTTAACAGGAAGAAAGCCGCCATTACTTTTGCATTTCACTCCCAGTTGCCCCAGAGCATCTTCGATCATCGACATCGGTCTCTTTGTCAAAGAACCTCTGCCCGTCATCGTTATTTCAACGTCATTCAATGCCGCAATCGGCGAGAACATCCTTATCGCAAGTCCTGATTCCCCGCAATTCAGCTGGTGGTCTTTAATCTGTCCCGATCCTGTGATAAAAAGCCTGTCAGATTCAGATCTTATTTCGGCACCCAGGGCAGATGCGATATTCATTGCGACAACCGAATCATCGCAGTGCGACGGATTGATGATTGTGCTTTCCCCTCCGGCAAGAAGCGCAGCGGCAATGGCACGTTGTGTCATGCTTTTTGAAGGAGGGGCTTTGATACTGCCTCTGATCTCCGACGGAACAATATAGCTATCCATAGGTTTATACTGTTTAATTCGAGTTGCCGGTTACAGGTTGCATGTTGCTGGTCGTTTGAGTTATTTATGCTCTGAACGGACATCGATACCATTATTCATGATTTTCATCTGGTGATTAATTGATTCCTGGTGAATGGCCTTGAAAATTGTATCTATCATCTCCTCGCTTAGTCCCTTGGCCTTACCTTTCATCATTACTCTTTTCACAATTTCATCCCACCGGGCACTCTGCAGAATTGTAATATTATGCTCTTTCTTATATTCACCTATTTTTTCAGCAACCTCCATCCTCCTTTCTATAAGATCGATAAGGTGATCATCAAA
>DNOQ01000057.1 GCA_003501665.1 Bacteroidales bacterium
GGCCCAGAAATCGACATATGATGTAATCAAGACACAGTATGATGCAGGCTCCACAGACCAGCTTGCCCTGGCCCAGGCCGCCACATCCGCCGAAAGCGCCAAGGCCTCCATTTACCAGTATAAACGACTGGCTGCCCAGGCTGAAAATGCCCTGGTGTACCTTGTAGGTCCCGGGGTATATGATCTTATCAATGCCCCTGAAACCCCATCCGAAAACATTGACGACATCGGCGTTCTGACCCAACTGCCGGCAGGGCTTCCCTCCCAAATTCTTCTGGCCAGACCGGATATCCAGGCTGCCGAGCACCAGCTAAAAGCAGCCAATGCAGACATTGGCGCGGCCCGGGCAGCCATGTATCCCTTCATCAGCCTGACCGGCTCCTTCGGATTTGCCGCCCAGGGGCTTTCCTATCTGTTTGATCCGTCCCGAAGCCTTTCCTGGGGTTTTTCTCCCAATCTGAGTATCCCGATCTTCAATCGGGAAGGCCTCAAGGCGAGTCTGGATGTCGCCACCGTTGGCGAAAAAATTGCGGCAGCCCAGTATGAAGGCGCTATTCAGACAGCGTTCAGGGAAGTGGTAGACCAGCTGGCGGCGCGCAAACACTACAAAGGTCAGCTGGATGCCCAGAATGCACTGGTCGCTGCGACCCGGAACGCGTATCATCTGTCCACGGCCAGGTATGATAACGGGGTAGATGATTTCCTCACGGTTCTGGATTCCCAGCGCGCGCTGTTTAGCGCTGAGCAGGGCGCCATTGTCCTGAAGCAGGCTTACTTAAGCAATTTAATTAATCTTTATAAGGTCATGGGTGGCGGAAAAATGGATACGTTAATACCTGTAATGAAGTAAATCAGAGTTTCAATCTATGAAATACGTTAAATCCGCAGTCCTTAGAGCCTGTTTAAAAGGTGGGGCACATCCAAACTTCGTTTGCCTGATCGGCGCACGGCGGCGGTCAGCTCCGCGATTAACTTTTTTTAATCCGCTCTTCGAGATCTGAAGGTGAAATAAAAATAAAAGTTCGCCCCTCTTTCAGCTTGCTTAAAAGATTTAATTTGTCCGACATGTATAATAAATCCTTTCTTGCAGTTTCATAGGAGATTCCATGTGAGTTGCGATGTTCGTTGATATTATAAATAAATCTTGGATTTTTCAGAGCATGACGGAGAATGGCTAATTGCCTAAAATTTAGCTTCCCTCCAAGGTGTTTGGCATTCCGTAATGTTTCTTGCGCCTCTTCAATATCCTTGGTCTTTTTTTCCAGATAAGCATGGAGGTCTTGAATGGCATTTCTAATAACTTCAAGTTGATGAATTATAAAATAGGTGGCATCATTATCGTCAGTTTCCGTGTACAGGAATGCCCTGCCATATTGAACGGGTGCTAATTTCATAATTCGAGATATGGAAATAAATTCTGATAACCAATATCCTTGGCTTATCATTGACCAGTAAAATAATGCTCTTGCCATTCTACCATTACCATCAACAAAGGGGTGGTCATAGGCCAACATGAAGTGAAGTATTATTGCCCTGATGACAGGGTGAATAAAGCCCGCATCTGACTTATAATTGGCGAATTTACATAAAGATTCCAATCGTTTTTTTAATTCCGAGGCATTCGGTGGCGAATGTAAAATGTTATCACCAGTGTGATCAGATACATACACTTTATCTTTTTCTGACCTGAAGACACCTGCTTTTTCTGGATCATCTAATGTCTTCTCAGTTAATATTCGGTGAAGTTCAAAAAGGAAGGAAGGTGTTAATTCATCATCTTTAAACTCCCTTATAAACTGCATCGCATGAAAATTATTCAAAATCATCTGTTCGCTTTTATCTTTTGGGCCCCTTCCTTGCCTGATCATTTCTTTTGCAACGTGCCTTGTAGTGGAGGCACCTTCTAATTGACTGGAATTTATCGCTTCTTCGACAAGGGATTTGATTAAATATGTATTTTGCATACCCTGATTTGCAATGGGTTGATTGGCGGTAATAGTTCCGGCTGCATTCATATCAAGCCAGTGCAAATCACGATTGACGGCATCAGGAGTACAGAATTTAAAAGGCTTATTAGATTTATCGTATAATGGAAGTGTCGTGAATAGATTTTGTCTTTTAAATCTAATGATGGCCCACCATTCTTCGCTGGTTAATTCATCTGGTGGCGTTAAATGTCTAAGTTTGTCCCAATGAAGATATCGGCCCTTTTCATCTGTTATGCTTGCATTGAAAGCCTTGGCAAAAAGCTCACTTCTTTCTGTAATGGTTTTTATAAAATCAGGTGGACTGACTGGGATTTTCATGGTCAATAGTATCCTGTTAAATATTTAATTTCCTATGAGTTGTATTAGACACTGTAACAATAGATACCAATATTTTAAATACTAATTATCAAATATTAGTATTTAAATAACAAAGCGGTCTTTAAGCTGATTAAAAAATCTTATATTTTATAGATGTTAAATGTATTTTTAGTAACTTCTCAATAAGTGTGGGTGATTATTAATTTGTAAGGGGCTAATACTTGCAAAAAGTACTTTCCTTCTTAATTTTTGTTTATAACAAGTTTCGATTTAATCATGTTGTGTTCTGGAGCGAAACATGACCGTTAAAATTCCAAAAATTGATGAGATTCCCTTAGAAGAGCAGACGTCTTGGGTTTTAACGCTCTTGGAATGCATCAATGCACTTGCTGAAGAAAATCAGTCCCTCCGTGATGAAATTACCCGCCTTAAAGGGGAAAAACCCAGACCGAAAATCAAGCCATCCAGCCTTGAAGGAAACCACAAAAAACCGGAATCATCAGAGAAACGTCCTGGTTCACAATCCTCAGGACGTTTTACAAGAC
>DNOQ01000220.1:0-12461 GCA_003501665.1 Bacteroidales bacterium
CTCTGGGGCGGAATCTGGTTAAAGCAGCCGCCGCAGGCATCCCGCTGTACAGGCACAACAGCAAGTCCGTTCCTCGCATTCGAGCGGATCCTTTTATATGCGGTAAGCAGCCTCTCTTCTATAAAAGTCTGTACCTCCTCCAGTTTTCTGAAAAGGTTCTCTTCTTCCTTTTGCGTATCTGAAATGATCTCATCAAGTTCAGCTCTTTTGTTTTCGAGATCGGTCTTACGTTCTTCCAGAATTGCCTCGGAATCGGATATCAGTTTCTTCTTCTCATCTATCTGGGCATTGAATTCCCTGATTTTTTTATTGAACAGTTCAATTTCAAGATTCTGAAATTCGATCTCTTTTGAGAGCGAATCGAACTCCCTGTTATTTCTTACATTTTTTTGCTGTTCATCATACTTCTTAATCAGGGACTCTGCTTCACTTATTTCAATATTTTTCTTCTGAACCGATTTTTCAAGATTGACAACCTCCTCCCTCAGATTACCGAGCCGGGTTTCCAGACCGGCTATTTCATCTTCCAGATCCTGCACTTCCAGTGGCAGCTCACCTCTCAGCGTTTTTATCTTATCAATCTCTGAATCAACAAGCTGAAGGCTGTATAAAGCACGCAATCTCTCCTCCACGGAAACTTCTGTTTCGTATGTCTTTGCTTTTACCATATTATAAATAATTTATCGGATTCGTATTTATCTCTGAAAACCGGAGTGCAAATTTAGGGAATTTTTTGATAATTAGATCGTACAATATTTCCACCGAAAATTTTTCACTTTCATAGTGTCCTATATCGGCAATAAGCATCCTGTTTCCATAATCAAGGAATGTATGGTATTTAATATCCGCTGTCAGAAATGCATCAGCTCCTGAATTTATGGCATCATTTATAAGTGATCCTCCCGAACCTCCGCAAAGCGCCACTTTGCTTATCACTCTTCCCGCTAGCCCAGAGTGTCTGAGTCCTCCGCTATTGAAAGCAGAGGATGCAAGGTGCAGGAATTTCTTTTCGTCAAGGGGCTCATTAAGGCATCCGGTACACCCAAAACCGGCACTTATATTCTGATTTTCAAGTGGATAAATGTCGTATGCCACTTCCTCATATGGATGAGCTTCAATCAGCGCTTCAATTACCTTGTCCCTACAATGGGAGAACAAAATTGTCTCAAACCTGGTCTCATTCTCAAAATGTAACTTTCCTCTCTCTCCAACAAAAGGATCTGATCTTTCATTCCCCCGGAAACTACCGGTTCCGCTCACACTAAAACCGCAACTGTCATAATTCCCGGCAACACCGGCTCCGGCAGCAAAAACAGCCTGCCGCACCCTGTCAAGATGATCATCGGGTATAAACGTCACCAGTTTAAGCAATCTGTTCTTAAGGGGAGTAAGAACCTTAACATTTTCCAGACCAATCTTTTCAGCCATTTTTCTGCTCACACCGTTATCAATAACATCCAGATTTGTATGGGCTGAATAAACGGCAATATTCTGCTTTATTGCCTTAAGTATGATCTTTTCCGCAGAACTTCTGCCCGATATTCCCTTGAGATGCCTGAAAATAACCGGATGATGGGAAATTATAATATTACAACCCGTACAGGTTGCTTCATTAATCACCTCTTCAGTTACATCAAGAGTAAGAAGTGCAGAATTTATTTCCATATCAGGCAAGCCGTACTGGAGGCCCGAATTGTCATAATTTTCCTGGAAGGATAATGGTATCGTAAAATCCAGGAAGTCACAAAGTTCTTCCAGTTTCATTCAAAAAAAATATGACTATATTGTTGTTAATTAAATATTATCTCTCAGATCCATTAACAGGTTTCTGACTTTCTGAAGCGATTCGGTGATCTCATATTTATAATCAGTTTCTTCCCATTTGCCGGCAAGCTTCTTTTTAGCGCCCTGAAGGGTCATTCCCTCCTCCTTAAGCAAACGGTGAATGATCTTAAGGCTCCTTATATCGTCAGGAGTGAACATCCTGTTTCCCTTTTTATTCTTCATGGGTTTCAGGACATCAAATTCATTTTCCCAGAACCGGACAGTTGAAACCGGAACTCCGAGCATTTCTGAAACCTCTCCTATTGAATAATATAACTTCTCAATACTTCTTTCCTTATATGGCATCACTTTAAGTTACTGGTTGTTTATTATTTACTATTTATATGTAATTTCTCCGTTATCTGAGATATTTATCACGGATTCGGGAAAATCCGCGGAAGTAAGCTCCTTAATCTTTCTGATAACCCTTTTTTCGGGATCAACTCTTACTCCCCCGTTATAGACCTGGAATACGGGGATAATTCTTCCTGAGAGAAATTTCCCGGAAGTATTGATATTTAGTATTATTACCGGTGCAATACCGTTCGGTCCGGAGAGATTAAATCTCCCGTAAGTGCAGAAATTACCAAGGCTGTATCCGATGAATCGATTCCTGTAGACTTCAATTGCCCGTGTTACATGCGGGCCATGTCCGAAGACCACATCAGCACCTGAATCGATCATTCTGTGAGAAAATTCATAAACATTCCCCCTGCTTTCGCCGAAAAAAAGTTCTTCTTTCCGTGTAACATGCTGGTATTCTGCACCTTCTGCTCCTCCATGAAAAGAAACAATTACAATATCACAGGTATCTTTCAGCTTACGTACAAGAGCTTCAGCTTCAGGAATATTTATAATACTTACCGTTCCGGCATTTGGCGCGAAAGCACAAAATCCATAAACAAGTGATCCTCTTGAAAATATTGAGTAAGGTTTCTCGATGAGTCCTGCATATTCTATCCCAAGTGAATCAAGCAGTTGCATGGTCCTTATGCGTGAAGGGATTCCGAAATCGCCGAAATGGTTATTGGCAAGGCTCAGGATATCAAATCCGGCAACAGCCAGTGCACCTGCATATCTTTCGGGCATCCTGAAGAGATAGCAGATAGTTGTATCCCTGCATTTTTTAGCCGGTTCACCCTCATCCAGAAATGATCCTTCGAGGTTACCGAAGGTAATATCAGATTTTGCCAGCGTATCGGCAAGATCACCAAGCAATACGAGCGGATTATCGTGAGCCGGAAGAAACCGTGCTGAAGGGAAGGTGGTCCCGAACATAATATCTCCCACGCCTGTTATAACGACATTTTTTTCCTTTGCCCAAAGGCGATAAGCGGGATGTTTAACGGATACGTGAAGATATTCGTGTACCTGAGGGCAGGCGTCATTACAAAAGAAGAATAATAAAACAAGATATAACAGGATTGAGCACAGGTCTCGCTTCATGGTAGAAATTAAGATCGGCTTAATCAAATGACTGGCCTGTTTTGGAGGCAATTTCTATCATGCGTTCATATTCTTCGGGTGAAAGATCATTGAAATAGTAGTTTACCGGATCTACATTAATCCCGTTAAGTTTTACTTCGTAATGAAGATGAGGTGCAATTGACAGGCCCGTATTTCCCACATAACCGATAACATCTCCCCTTTTGACATTCTGCCCCTGGCGCACCTTGAAACCGTTTAAGTGAGCATAAACGGTTGAATATCCGTAACCATGTTCAATAATTATATGGTTCCCCAAACCTCTTTTGGATGAACTGACAGTTGTTATCCTTCCATTTCCTGTTGCATATATTTCTGTTCCCGTGGGTGCGGTAAAATCCATACCGGTATGGAACTTTATGATTTTGTAAATCGGATGAACTCTGTTCCCGAAACCTGATGCTGTTCTTGTCAGATCTTTATTACTGATCGGAAGAATCGCAGGTATTGAGACAAGCATTTCTTCTTTCTTCATTGCAAGTACGATCAGGTCATCAAACGATTTTGACTGTATATAGATCTGTTTTCTGAGCTTGTCAAGCTTTTTGGTTGTTTCGATCACTATGTTGGAATTGCTGAATCCTTCAAGCTCTTTATATCTGTTCACTCCTCCAACTCCTCCCTGACGTAATGTAACAGGAATCGGTTCGGCTTCAAAGATTGTCCTGTAAAGATTATCATCAGTCTCCTGAAGTTGAACTATTACTTTTTCAAGATTACCCATATCCCTCTGGATCAGCTCATACTGAAGAGTAAGCTGTTCTATTTCCCTTAAAAGGGTTTTCTCTTTGGGAGAATCGAAAAGAATGGCAAAAACCAGGTAATAAACGCCAGCTACAAGAAGCGATCCCACAAAAAATGCCAGCAGCCTGAGCAGTACCTCCCTGGCGCCAAGAGTGACCTTGTCAAAGCTCAGAGATTCCGGATTGAATTTATATTTTGATTTTGGCATAATCATACAAAGATAATCAATAAATGAAAAAATAAAACCTGACTTTTTAACACATTTATGATTTGTATGTCAGCCTCTGGCAGGCAGTATTCAGAATTTTTTGCTCGAAGTCAGCAGTGAGATCATCTCAAAATATTCATCCTTACTCAGGTCGTCATTGAAGAAATGAAGAGGGTTCTGGTGTCTCCCGTAAAAATCTATCTGGTAATGCAGGTGGGGACCCGAAGATACTCCTGAGCTTCCTGTCAGACCTATGAGATCACCCCGTTTCACTTCAGTACCCCTGGTCACTTTAATACTGCTAAGATGACCGTATGTTGACTGGTAGCCGTATCCGTGGTCAATCACTACATAATTACCGAAACCTCCGCCGTTCCATCCTGATTCAATAACCCTGCCGTTACCGGTTGCAAAAACCTCCGTTCCGTAGGGTGCACTGAAATCCTGTCCGTGATGCCATTGAGAAGTTCCCAGAACAGGGTGAACTTCCCTGAATTTAAGTCCGTCGCCTCTCTGTATCGTAACAGATACCGGACAGATAAGAGGAAGATAGCTGTACATTCTTGACCATTCGGCTTCTTTCTCAACTATTGCTTTGAATGAAGACTGCTGGACATCCACCATATTCTTCATTTCCTCAATTCTTGTCCGTGTCGATTTCATNNCCCGGATTCCTGAAAGATTCCGGGATACTTTCCATGGCAAGTACAGGACGGTACCTCACCTCATCTGACATTTTCAGGTCATTGATCATCGACATTGTATTATCGAGCTCTTTGTTAGCAATGGAATACCTGAATTTTAGATCAGTAATCTGTTGGGTAAGAATCTTCTCCTTGGGTGAACCGAAAATATGATGGAAGATTATGGAATAAATTACTGCAATTACCACGGTGCCAGTGAACCAGAGCAGCATCTTTATAAGCTTCTGTTTCCATGGAAGCCTCAACTGCTTATACTGCAAATCATTAGGGTCAAGATAATATCTCTTTTTTACCATACTCCACACTTAAGTATCTGGAATATTCTGAAGCCGGAAAGTTCAAATCTATACAAAAAATTTAATTTTACAAACCAATTTACGGGTATATTTACAAAATGTTACATGTATTGATAAAAAAAACATGAAATCACAACAGCTGAGGCAGTTATTCTTTGATTTTTTCCGGTCGAAAGGACATGAGATAGTAGCGTCTGCACCAATGGTCATCAAAAACGATCCAACTCTGATGTTCACAAATGCCGGTATGAATCAGTTCAAGGATATCTTTCTCGGGAATACCCGGCCTGTGCACAGAAGGATTGCAGATTCGCAGAAATGTCTGAGAGTTTCCGGAAAGCATAACGACCTTGAGGAGGTCGGGCATGACACATATCACCACACTATGTTTGAAATGCTCGGGAACTGGTCATTCGGGGATTATTTTAAAAAAGAAGCCATTGAGTGGGCATGGGAATTCCTCACCGACAAACTTCAGATACCCGGAGAGCGGATTTATACAACAATTTTTTCGGGCAGCCCCGAAGAAAATGTTCCCCGCGATGATGAAGCTTACAGTTACTGGCAGAAATGCCTGCCGGGCACACATGAGAGGATACTTGAAGGATCAAAAAAGGATAACTTCTGGGAAATGGGAGAAACAGGCCCGTGCGGACCATGTTCAGAGATACATGTCGATCTGCGTGATGAAAGCGAAAGGCAAAAAATACCGGGACAGGAACTTGTTAATAAAGGACACCCTCATGTAATTGAAATATGGAACCTGGTCTTTATTCAGTATAACAGGAAAGCTGACGGATCGCTTGAACTGCTCCCCGATAAACATGTAGATACAGGAATGGGATTCGAAAGGCTTTGTATGGTTGCCCAGGGTAAAAAATCGAATTATGATACTGATATTTTTCAGTCGTTAATAAGCGAGATCTCCTCGGTAACAGGAAAAAAATACCGGATCAGGGAGGTTCAGGATACGGCCATGAGGGTTATTGCAGATCATCTGAGAGCTGTCTCCTTCTCGATTGCCGACGGACAGCTTCCCTCAAACAATAAAGCGGGTTATGTGATCCGCAGGATCCTCAGGAGAGCAGTCAGGTACGGATACAATTACCTGAATACTGAAGAGCCGTTTATGTATCGTCTTGTACCTGTACTTGTGTCGGTTATGGGCGATCAGTATCCGGAACTTAAAGCTTCGGAAGAACATATCTCCAAAATAATATTCGAAGAAGAGTCCGCTTTTCTGAAAACACTCGGTAAAGGTCTTAAAATGATAGGTAAGATGATCTCCGGTCTCAGAAAAGAGAATAAAACCATACTACCAGGCAGGATAGCATTCGAACTTTATGACACATTCGGATTCCCGGTCGATCTGACCCGGCTGATACTTAAGGAAAACGGCATGATTCTCGACACCGCAGGCTTCGAAAATGAAATGAAGGACCAGAAAGCACGGTCGAGGGAAGACGGGAGTCTCGATACCGGCGACTGGATAATATTAAGGGAAGGAAATAATACCATTTTCACCGGATATGACAAAACCATTGAAGATATATTGATAACCAAATATCGTTCGGTTAAATCAAAGGGAGAAAATATTTGTCAGCTCGTTTTTGATAAAACCCCATTTTATGCAGAATCGGGTGGTCAGACAGGCGATACGGGATTTGTTGTCTCGGAAAACGAAAAAATTGAGATAACCACCACACTCAAAGAGAATGACCTGATAATACATATTGCAAACAAAATTCCCTCCCTTCCAGATTCAGCATTCACCGCACATGTTGACACGGCAAGAAGAATGATGGCGGCCAATAATCATACTGCCACCCATTTGCTGCATTATGCTTTGCGAAAAGTCCTGGGATCACATGTTGAACAAAAAGGATCTTTGGTCACTCCCGACAGGCTTCGTTTCGATTTCAGTCACTTCGGCAAACCATCGAGGAATGAACTGATTAAAATTGAAGAGATTGCAAACCAGCTTGTAAGGAATAACCATACACGACAGGTAACCGAAAATATACCTCTGAAACAGGCTCTTTCAATGGGTGCTGTGGCTCTCTTTGGAGAAAAGTACGGCGAAACGGTAAGGGTTGTCCGGTTCGGTGATTCTGTAGAATTGTGCGGGGGAACACATGTTGATTCAACAGCAAATATCGGACTTATTAAAATAATAGCGGAAGGCGCTATAGCAGCAGGGGTCCGGAGGATAGAAGCTGTAACAGGTTCCGCTGCCGAAGAATATATAAATGAAAAACTTCTTGAACTGGAAGAGATAGCCTCGATACTCAGGAGCACCGGAAATGTTAAGGAAAGTGTAGAAAAGCTGGTCACAGAAAATGCCTCTCTCAGGAAGTCAGTTGAAAAATATAAACAGAGAGCAGCCGGAGATCTTCTTGAAGGCCTCATCAAAAATGCCCGGCAGATAAAAGATATTAAATTCATATCCGGAAGGGTTGAGACAGATTCTGCAGAAACTCTTAAATCATTGGCTTTTGAAATCAGAAAAAATTCTGATAACAGCATTGCCGTAATAGGATCATCAATCGACGGTAAGGCAAACCTTGTGATCATGGTGAGCGACAGACTGGTAAAGGAAAAGAACCTGAGTGCAGCAGACATCATAAAGGAAATATCGGGCGAAATAAGCGGCGGAGGCGGCGGTCAGCCTTTTCTGGCTACAGCGGGAGGCAGAAATCCCGATGGTATTGAAAAAGCCATCAGTAAAGCGGAGGAGTTTGTCAGGAAGAACCTGAAGTAAAGTATTAAGCAGGACGTGAGAAGTAAGAATTAAGAAGCAAAGAGAAAGAAATCAGGACTAATAAGCAGGAAGTGAGAAGCATAATAAATAGAATTCCGGGAGTATTGTTTGTATGTACTTTGTTTCTGGCTGCTTCCTGTACTCCGGGATCGTGCTTCGAGGAAACAACTGCCGATGTGAAAGCCTCATTTTACCTTAGTTCCACCGGAAAACCAACGGCACCGGATAGTCTTACACTATACGGGATCGGGAAAGACACCACAAGGTATAATAAAGCATCACGTGTGCAACCTGCTCTTATACCCCTCGATGCTTCGGCTGAAAGCTGCAGCTTTGTAATAAGAATTAACGGAGTGAATGATACAATTTCATTCAGATACTCCACATTCGTACATCTGATTTCAAAGGAATGCGGGTATACCTATTACCATAACCTCGATGATGTATTATCAACAAAACATATTATAGACACTATTGAGATTAAACTGCGAACCATAACAATCCTTAATGAGCCGAACATCTTTATTTATTACTAATCTTTTGCTGTTCATACTCCTTTCAGCAGCCTGTTCAGTTGTGCAAGGTCAGAACCGGAGAGAAATACAGGATAGTGTTGATATACCCCTCAAGATCAGGGCCGGCATAGATGTTACAGGTCCTGCAATCTGGTTTGCGGGTAAAAATATTCTGAATGCCGAAGGATATATTTCTGCTGATATAAATGAAAAAATTGCACTTTTCGTTGGCACAGGATATTCTGATTATAAGTATTCTCAGTATAACTACGAATATTTCAGCAGAGGATTTTTCTTTAAGGCAGGAGTTGATCTGAATATTTTACAACCGGAAGTTTCCACCGGCAGATACTGGGCCGGTGTCGGAATCAGGTACGGACTCAGCTCATTCACCTCAGGAACACCATCATTCACGCATGAGAATTACTGGGGTATTACCAGTTCCTCACTGGAATCAGATAAAAGCTGGGGACATTATGTTGAATTATCTCCCGGATTCAGGGCTGAATTATTTAAAAATTTCAGTATAGGATGGTCCTTAAGTCTGAGGAAATTACTCTATCCCGGTACCAGATCAGATATAAGACCTTTATGGTTCCCGGGTTATGGATCCGGAGGCTCTGTAAGTGCAGGAGTATGTTATTATCTCTCCTGGAATATCCCGTATAAGAAGATCAGGGTTGCAATTAAACAGGAAGAGCCGGAAGAACCACCCGATGAAGAAGACATTCAAAACCAGGGGATCAATACAAACAGTCAGAGTCTGGGCGGTAACAGGCCTGCCACAAGGTTCAGGTGATCACAGCGCCTGGTGATCAGCATCTCTTTTGCTGAATGCAAACAACCCCATGAATGTAAGGAATCCGTTAAGGAGTAACATTTCGAATCCGAATTTATATCCGTTGAAAAGCTGAACTGAATACGCGTTCAGAAAAAGACAGATAACCGGCGACAGAACAGCAATAAACGGAGTTAACCTGTCATTGGCTTTACGTTTTGTAAAGAGTCCGAACGTATATAATCCAAGAAGGGGTCCATATGTATAACCTGCAATAGTGAAAATCTTATCTATCACTGCCTCATCGTTAACAAGGCTGAATATCATTACACATATAAAAAAGAGAGTCGCTATGGAAAGATGAACGATATATCTGTACCTTGTTGCTTTCTTTTCTGACAGATCCTTCCGTTTATCAAGTCCCAGGAAGTCGATGCTGACGGATGTTGTCAGGGAAGTTAATGCCCCGTCGGCACTCGGGAAAGCTGCCGAGACAAGACCGATCATAAATACGATACCGGCTACCGGACTCATATATCTGAAAGCTATTGTCGGAAAAAGTTCATCCGTCATTGCAACCTGAATACCTTTTGTCTGAGCATAAATTACAAGAAATGCTCCAAGCATAAGGAACAGGAAATTTACCAGGACAAGAATACCGCTGAATGTGAACATATTCTTCTGAGCTTCCTTTATATTTTTACAGCTCAGGTTTTTCTGCATCATTTCCTGGTCGAGACCAGTCATTGTGATGGTAATAAATATCCCCGAGAAGAACTGTTTGAGAAAATATCTTTCATGATGCCAGTCTGTTATGATAATTCTTGACATATCGCTGTTCCATATTTTTGTGATAAGCCTGCCGACCGGTTCATGAAGATCTTTGCTGATATAAATGATCGACAGAATAACAGCCAGAAGCATGAATGTTGTCTGAAAAGTATCAGTCCAGATGATTGTCCTTATCCCCCCTTTGAATGTATAGAGTATGATCAGAACAATAAAAATAACCGCATTTACCCAGAATGGTATTTTCCAGGCGTCAAAGACAAAAAGCTGCAGTACATTTATTACCAGAAACATTCTCAGGGATGCCCCCAGAGTACGGGAAAGGATAAAAAATCCCGCTCCGGTTTTATATGACCAGAAACCAAATCGCTTCTCAAGGTATGTATAGATTGAAGTGAGCTTAAGCCTGTAATATAATGGCAGTAGTACCAGTGCGATCACAAAATAACCGACCAGATAACCGAAAATAACCATCATATAGCTGAATTGTGTCTCCGATACCCACCCGGGAACAGACATAAAGGTTACACCCGACAGGGAAGCCCCGATCATACCATAAGCCACCACAAACCAGGGAGAGACCCTGTTACCTATAAAAAATGACTGGCTGTCGGCTTTCCTTGCTGTTATATATGTGACCGTAAAAAGCAGAACCGTATAGATGAGGAATATCCCTAAAATAAGGTATGGCGACATATCGGGCTAAATTTAATCTGCAAGGATACTAAAAAAGATTGGATGCTGAAAAATATAAACCGCTATTTTAAATTCTTACACTTCTGATGCACTGAAAAATCTTTAGTGAAATCTTTAGTATATTCCGTGTATATTCTTTAAGCAATTCAGTAAATTATGAGTATCCATGAATTAACCGGGACACAAAACTGATCAAATGGAAGCGACTTCGAATAATTGAATTAATTTTGTGTAAAATTCCGATTATGAGTTTTACCGAATTTCCCTCCAGGCTGCTCGAAGATGCGGTAAATGAGTTTTCCTCCCTTCCCGGGATAGGCAGAAAAACCGCGTTCAGGCTGGTGATGAATCTGTTACGAAGAGATCAGGGGGAAGTGACACGATTCGGGGAGAGCATCATCCGGCTTCGGTCAGAAATAAATTACTGCAAAAACTGTAACAACATATCCGATACTGACACCTGCAGTATATGCAGCGATCCCCGGCGCGACAGGTCGATCATCTGTGTTGTTGAAAACATACAGGATGTTATGGCAATTGAAAACACACGACAATACAAAGGATTATATCATGTTCTTGGAGGAATTATCTCACCTATCGACGGTATAGGGCCCGCAGATCTTAAGATAGATTCCCTCGAAGAAAAAGTAAAACCGGGAGGAATAAGTGAAATAATACTTGCGCTCAGTACAACAATGGAAGGCGATACAACCAATTTCTATCTCTACAAGAGGCTGAGTAAATATAACTCCTTCATCACCACACTGGCAAGGGGTGTTGCGGTAGGTGATGAACTTGAGTATACCGATGAGATAACATTGGGAAAGGCAATAAATAACAGGAATCCTTATCAGCAATGAGCCGCTCTCATTAACAAAATTAATCCCAATGGATCTTTCCATCATAATTGTCAGCTACAACGTGAAGTATTTCTTAGGAGTCTGCCTTGCATCAGTGCATAAAGCGGCAGAAGGAACAGATTGCGAGATATTTGTGGTTGACAACAATTCTTCTGACGGTACCTGCTTCATGGTAAGAAGCGAATATCCTCAGGTTAAGCTTATTGCCAATAATGAGAACCGTGGATTTTCCGCGGCAAACAACCAGGCAATAAGTCAGGCTTCAGGGAGATATCTTTTGCTTCTGAATCCAGATACGGTTATCGGGGAAGAGACCTTCAGGAAATGTATCAGGTTCATGGATGAACATGTTGATGCGGGCGCCGCGGGTGTTATGATGATAAACGGTAAAGGGAGGTTTCTTCCGGAATCTAAAAGAGCTCTCCCCGACCCTGCCACGGCATTTTTCAAGATATCCGGACTGAGATACCTCTCTCCCCGATCTTCCAGATTTAACCGATATTACCTCGGAAATCTCAGTAACCATGAAACCAATTTAGCCGATGTTGTATCGGGTGCCTTTATGCTCCTGAGCAGGGATGCTGTTAAAAAAACCGGACTCCTGGACGAAAGCTTTTTCATGTTTGGTGAGGATATTGATTACAGCTACAGATTGCTGAAGGCAGGATATAAAAACTATTATTATCCGGAAATAAAGATCATTCATTTCAAGGGTGAGAGTACAAGAAAGGAGGATATTGATTACCTGGTGAATTTCTATAATGCAATGCTAATCTTCGTAAAGAAACACTATACCGACGG
>DNOQ01000220.1:12492-17649 GCA_003501665.1 Bacteroidales bacterium
TGATAGTATCGGAACCTGAAGGATATAACAGGGTAAGTGAACTTCTTTATTCATCAGGCAAAGAACCTTTGTCAGCCGGCAGAATAAGCATCGATAGCGAAGATAAGGAAGAGGGTGTTATCGGAAACATTGCTGATATTAAAGATATTATAAAGGAGAAAAAGGTAAGGGAAGTCATATTTACTCCGGGTAAACTGACCTATTCTGAAATAATTGACTGCTTCAGCATCATCTCAGTTAAAAATTTAAGCTTAAAGATTGCTTATCCGGGAGAGAAATATCTTCTGGGGAGCGGATCGGTTATCACTCACGGGAAACAAAGTTTTTAAACCTTTCGCGCCTGAATAATCAGGTATGAACAATTTTCTGTTCAGTATGTTATCCTGTTACGAAAAATATAGTAACTGAATTATGGCAAACGTAAATATATTACTTCCTGCCATGGGGGAAGGTGTCATTGAAGCAACAATCATTAAATGGCTTGTAACGGAGGGATCTGTTGTAAGGGAAGATGATCCTCTCGTGGAAGTTGCCACAGACAAGGTTGATTCCGAAATACCTGCTCCTGCTGATGGTAAACTTGTTCAGGTTATAGCGCGTGAAGGATCTGTTGTAAAAGTCGGTGAAGTAATTGCTGTGATGGAGTACACAGTGTCAGTTTCAGCTGATCAGCCGGAAAAGGTTGATAAAGAGGTTGAAAGGATCAGGGAGACTATTTCCGGAATTAAAAAAGAAAAAGAAGAAGTTGAAACATTGTCCCATGACCTTAAGAGCAGGACCCCGTCAGGCAGGTTTCTGTCACCTCTTGTAAGAAGTATTGCTGCCAGGGAAAAAATAAGTTATTCTGATCTGGATAAAATATCCGGAACGGGTATGGACGGCAGGATCACCAAAGATGACATTCTTGATTATATGGAATCGCTAAGAAAAGAGGAAAAAGAGCGTCAGGATTCAGCACTTAAAAAGGAATTATTGCCAAAGGAAAGTAAAAGGGAAGACAAGAGAGATTCACAGGATGAAATAATTGAGATGGACAGGGTGAGGAAGCTTATAGCAGAACACATGGTACTTTCAAAAAAGACTTCCCCTCATGTTACATCGTTCATCGATGCTGATGTTACAAAGCTGGCAGGCTGGAGAAATTCGGTAAAGGAAAAATTCTTTGCAACCGAAGGATATAAACTTACACTTACTCCTTTCTTTATTGATGCCGCTGCAAGAGCATTGTCTGAATTCCCGATGATAAATATTTCTGTGGATGGTAATAATATAATCCGTAAAAAGAATATTAACATAGGGATGGCTGTTGCGCTTCCCGCCGGTAATCTTATTGTTCCGGTGATAAAAAATGCTGATGAAAAGAATCTTAACGGCCTGGCCAGAAGCGTAAGCGATCTGGCACACAGGGCAAGGAATAATAAATTAAAACCCGAAGAGATCACAGGAGGTACCTTTACGATTACAAATTTCGGAAGTTTTGACAATCTTGCCGGAACCCCTATTATAAATCAGCCACAGGTTGCGATCCTGGGAACCGGTGCGGTGAGAAAAATACCTGCCGTGATCGAAACTCCGGAGGGTGATGTAATAGCTATCCGGAATGTTATGATATTATCATTAAGTTATGACCACAGGGTTATCGACGGAGCCCTCGCCGGAAAATTCCTGAAGAAAATCAAAGAGATACTTGAGAACTATTTACCCGATATAGTACTTCCCTGAATAATACTATACAGCATAAAATTTTCTCATCCGGCATAAGTTCGTGTTGAGAAGATATTAACAATGGTTAATAAAAAGGACAGACTTATTTTGTCCTTTTTTATTATATTGCGGCTATATTATTGGTTTCAAATTAATAAACTGCAATTTATTGCCGGATCAGTGTACTGTCGCAATCAGTCTTTAGTATTTTTTATATGTCAGGTTTAGTTGTACCATTTATATCTGCTTGAATATGATAAAAAGGGTTGCACCGATTATTTTTATCCTGGTTTTAATGTTCAGTGCAAATCTGTTGTCTCAGTCAAGGACAGAGAACAGAATGAATTTTCATGATGCTGAAAGCTGGATACTTTTTGAGGATTACAGGGAAGCTCTTCCTCTTTATCAGGAACTTTTAGCCCTTTATCCCGAAAATAATAATCTTAAATACCGGATTGGTCAGTGCTATCTGAATATGCCGGGAGAAAAGGATAAGGCCATTTTCTTTCTTGAAGAAGCGGTAAAGAACATCAATCCCGATTACAGGGAAAACCGTTTCAGGGAAACAGGAGCTCCTTTTGATGCACTTTATTATCTGGCCAATGCCTACAGGATAAACAACCAGCTCGATAAAGCCATTGAGACTTATCAGCTTTTCCGGGAGAAGCTTGATCCAAAAATTTATGATACAAATATCGTTGCATTTCAGATCCGGAGCTGCCAGAATGCAAAAGTGCTTATGGCTTCACCGCTATTTATCAAGTCGGTCAACCTGGGCAGCACAATAAACGATAATAATTCCGAATACAATGCTGTTGTCTCTGACGATGAAACCATGATGGTTTTTGCCAAGAGTCTCCCTTTTTACGATGCAATCCTCTTTTCCACAAAAGTAAACGGCGTCTGGTCGGAACCGAATAACATGAATGATATCCTGAAGATCGACAGGAACATTTATCCCGCATCTCTTTCAGGTGACGGCAAGACTCTCTATCTATACAATTCCGATAACTACGACGGGAACATATTCAAAACTACGTTCAATAACGGCACATGGAGCCCGGTGGTTAAACTGAATGACAACATTAACACAAAATACTGGGAATCGCATGCAGTAGTTTCGCATGATAACAGGAAGATCTACTTTACGAGCAACAGGAAAGGAACATTCGGAGGCCTCGACATATATGTTTCCAGTCGTGACTCTACCGGGGATTGGGGGCCGGCACGAAACCTGGGACCTGTTATCAATACTCCCTTAAACGAAGAGACACCTTTCCTCAGCAGAGATGACCGGACACTTTTTTTCAGTTCAAGGGGACACCTGAATATGGGTGGGCATGATATTTTCTATTCAACCCTTCTCGATAACGGGGAGTGGTCTGTCCCCCTGAATGCAGGATATCCGCTGAACTCAACTGATGATGATTTGTTTTTCATGCCGCTGAATCAGGGCTATGAAGGTTATTTCTCAAAATTCAGCCCCGACGGTTTCGGAAAACAGGATATTTACAGACTCGAAATATTTTCCGACAATCACCCGAGAAAATTTCCGGTTAAGGGTATTGCCAGGATTGCAGATATTAACTTAAAGACAAACGACAAAATCAGGATCATTGCTGTCAATAACCGAAATCCCGGTCAGACATCTGAGGGCTATGCAGATCCTGAAACGGGTGAATATGAATTACTCGTAAACCATGGCGACCATACTGTCCTGTACGAAATCAACGGTATTGAAAGGTACAGAAGAGACATTCATCTTCCTCTCTTAAGCAAATCAGACTCCTTCATATTGCCTCCGGCACTCCTTCCGCTTACTGATTTTGAGGCCACACTTGTTGTTGATAGTGAAAAACTTATTATATCAACGGAGAAAGTAATTCACCGGCCGCTTATCGTAAGACCGGAACATCCCGCGCTTGTTGCTGAAAAAAGAGCAGCGGCAATTTCTGAATTGGAAAAGGCTGCTGATGATGAAAGCAAAAGTAAAGAGATACACGCTACTGAGGATCAGATGCTGACATCCGCGAAAGATGAAGATGCCCGGAAGAGTTGCAGGTTCTGGTATTTATGGTTTATTGCGGGTGCGGTTATTATATCCCTTCTGATAATTTTCAAAAGAAAAAGAGAGAAGGATAAAGAATAAATTTTTAGTGGAAGAATTACGGGGAATGAAGTTAAGGTTGTCAGAAAAAATAATTTAACCGCAAGGTTCACAAAGGAATCACGCAATGAGCACGAAGAATAGAATTGTTGAATTTTGTCTTTGCGGACTTTGTGATTTCCTGGCGTTCTTTGCGGTTTAAAAGTTCTTTATTGATCAAATGGGATATTTGTTTCGTACCTGGCTTTAAAATAAGCCTTTAATTGTTATTTCATGGCAATTTTTTTAAATTTGTTAAAAAAACCAGTAGTTATGCGCCGTAAAATAATATCCGCCGTATTTTGGGTATTCCTTCCGCTCACACTTATCCCCCAGGCAATAAATTCACTTCAGGATAATTTCATTGAAGCAGAATATTTTTTCATGAGTGGCGATTACCTTGATGCGCTTCCCTTCTATCTTGATCTTTATGAAAAGATGCCTGACAATTCAAACATAGCTTACCGGATCGGAGCCTGCTATCTGAATATTACCGGAAAAAAGAACCTGGCGATTGATTATCTGGAGTCTGCATCGAAGAATCTCTCTGCAAATCATAAGGAGGGAATTGTTACCCACGATTCGGCGCCTTATGATGCATTATATGATCTTGGATGCGCATATCTTATAAATTACCAGTTCGACAAAGCCAGGGATGCTTTCACCAGGTATTACAGCACCCTTCTCGAGGAGGACCATGAAAACCGTGCAATCGTGGAACAACATATAAGGTCGTGTGAAACAGCAAAAGACCTTATAGCTCATCCGGTTTCCTATATCGAAGAGAACCTTGGGATAATCTTTAACGACGAAAAGCCAAATTTCAACCCGGTCATTTCTGCTGACGGAAAGACATTCGCATTTATGGTCTCACTCAAATTTTATGATGCTGTAATGGTAACAAGGCTGATGAATGGCAAGTGGACTCCTCCTGTAAATATAACCCCTGAACTGATGTCGGATGGCGATATGTATATTTCATGCCTCTCTGCTGACGGAAAAGTACTCTTCCTCTCCAGGGATGACGACTATAACAGTGATCTCTATTTCAGCACTTATGACGGAACCGCATGGGGAGCTTGCAAAATACTTAACAGGAATATCAATACGAGATACTGGGAATCGCATGGTTTTGTTACCGAGGATGGAGAAAAACTGATTTTTGCATCCGGCCGCCCCGGCGGATATGGCGGACTGGATTTGTATATTTCGAAAAAGATAAACGGCGACTGGGGCCCGGCTGTCAACCTCGGACCTGAAATAAACACCCCTTTAAATGAAGACCGGCCTTTCCTTATAAATAACGG
>DNOQ01000257.1:0-19061 GCA_003501665.1 Bacteroidales bacterium
TTACTTTATGGACAGACGCTAATTATGTAACATACTATCCTTCTAATTAACGAATTTACCGACGTAATCGCTAAGTCTGTCGAATATCTCCTCAATCGTTCCCATTCCGTTCACAGGCTGATAAATGCCCCGCTCACTGCAGTAATTTATGACAGGTTCCGTTTTTTCGCGGTAAACATCAATTCTGTTCTCAATTACTGCAGGATCTTTATCATCAGGTCTTCCAGACAGATCAGCACGTAAAATCAGTCTTTTTACAAGTTCATCATGTTCGACTTCCAGCACAAGCATACAATCCAGCTTCATATTCCTGTCATTAAGCATTTTCTCAAGTGCAACGGTTTGTGCCACAGTCCTGGGAAAGCCGTCAAAAAGGAATCCGGCAACATTTTTTGCACTGTCAATTCTTGCAGCAATCATTTCTATTACAACTTCATCCGGGACAAGTTCCCCCTTTGACATTATTGAGCTCATTTTCTTTCCCAGTTCAGTTCCTGCAGCTATCCCGGCTCTTAGCATATCGCCTGTTGAAAGATGAGCAAGATTGAATTTTTCCGCCAGTCGTACCGACTGGGTACCTTTACCGGATCCCGGTGGACCAAAAATCAAGAAATTTACCATACCAATTATTATTTAATGTACTAATGTATAAACAGATGTCAGATTGCGGCCGTATCCGTCATAATCGAGGCCGAATCCGACAACAAAATCATTCGGTATTCTGAAACCTGTATAATCGATAATTANNGATGACCACATCCTTCCCTTTCAGATCTTCATTAAGTCCGATAAGCTGATTTAAAGTGCCTGAGGATTTTGTCCCTCTGTAAGATGCAATTTTCACAAAAGAGATCCGGGCATTCAGGTTAATCCTTTTAAAAATCTCAGAAGCAAACATGAATGCACCATTCAGTATCCCGAGGAAAAGGACATCTTTACCGGCCAGATCGGTGTTCATTTTATCTGCCATTTCGTTGATCCTTCGGGTTATTGACTCTTCAGGGATTGACTCTCTGAATTTTTTATCGAGGATAATAGTTTCTTTCATTCCGGTTTTCTGAACAGGGGATGGTGCGAAAATATGAAAATAATAGTTTATTTTTGTCCTTATCAGGAAGTTAAATTACATTAAACTTATGGAACCTCTGGTAAGCATTATTATGGGAAGCGTATCGGATATGGCTGTGATGGAGAAAGCAGCACAGGTGCTGAACGATTTCAGAATACCATTTGAAATAAATGCACTTTCCGCGCATCGTACTCCCGAAGAAGTAGAAAGATTTGCAAAAGGAGCGGCAGGACGGGGTATCAAAGTGATAATTGCTGCAGCAGGAATGGCAGCTCACTTACCGGGTGTCATCGCCGGCATGACTCCTGTCCCGGTGATCGGTGTACCTGTAAATGCTTCTCTTGAAGGTCTTGATTCAATATTTTCAATCCTCCAGATGCCTCCCGGAGTTCCGGTTGCCACAGTGGGAGTTAATGCTGCACAGAATGCCGGTATACTGGCCGCACAGATTATTGGTACCGGTAATGATGAAATAATGAATGAAGTAGTAAAATTCAAGGAGAGCCTGAAGAAAAAAATTATTGATGCAAACATGGAAATGAAAAAGATCAGGTTCCCTTACAAAACAAATTGATTTTTTTCTTATCTTGGTGTTTTATAGATTAAGAAATCTTGTACTCGCTGCACAGGATATCTGTCTTGATATTATTCATTTTTCTGCCTTCATCTGTCACCGGTATTAATCCTTATCATCTGCCGGTCGGGCCAGCTGAAGCAGGAAGGGGATCTGTTTGTATAATGAAACCGGGATTCTGGTCATCATTCCGTAATCAGTCCCTGATTTCATCATATCCATCCCTTTCAGCAGGTGTAAACTACCAGAATCGTTTCAACATCAATGAACTGGGTACACGGGCTGCAGCATTAATAATACCTGTGGGCAGAACATCTCTGGGTATTTTCTATTCTCACTTCGGTTTTTCTCATTTCAGCAGAGAAACCGGCGGTGTTGCATGCGGTTTAAGATTGTCTGAAAAGATATCAGCAGGTATTCAGATAGATTACTTCCATGAAAAAACTTCCGGGGAATACGGTAATAACAGGTCGGTAACATTTGAAGGAGGGTTACTGATTACTCCTTCAGGGAATATAACGGTTGGGATACATCTTTTCAATCCTGTTCCAAATTCATTACGCGGCTCTATACTCCCGTCAACTGTAACAGCAGGTGCGGGAATTGAACTTGCGGATGGTCTCTTTGCAGGGATCGAAGCTGAAATGAGTACCTGTACAACGCTTCTCCTGAGAACAGGATTTGAATATGAACCAGCACAGAATTTGAAGCTCAGGGGAGGATTCTGCAGCGAAAATACCTCATTTACGTTCGGATTAGGCTATCATTTCAGATCCATTGATCTTGATATGAGCTTTGCAACTCATCAAAAACTTGGCATCACAACCAGTGTGTCAATGATATTTATTTTAAGGAAAACAGATTAAAAAACTATACATCTTCAGGTGGAACTCCGGGTAAAAAAAGGATTAATGACCCAGAAAATAACCAGGATAATACCGGTAATTTTATTCTTTACTGCAATAAATAGTTATTGCCAGGAAATTAAGCAGACTGATATAACGGATATTGCCGAAGAACTTGCAGCTGATGAAACGGACCCTGAAGCAGTATCCACCTTTATTGAACGTCTTCATGAGCTTGCTGAAAATCCTGTCCGGCTGAATACAGGTGATGAGACAGAAATTTCAAGACTTTTTTTTCTTTCTGATTTTCAAATAAAATCAATTGCCGGCCATATTAAATCGACAGGAAATATTTTATCCATCTATGAAATTGCATCCATCCCCGGTCTTGACCGCCGGACTGCTGAGATCATGAAGCCTTTCATAATTCTTGAAAACACTTACACATTAATTAACAGTAACAATAAAATTAAAAACAGGATTCTTATCAACCTTGCAATAAAACCCGGAGAACATGAAAATTCATACCTGGGATCACACTGTAAGGCCCTGGTCAGATATAAAATTGATGCCGGACAATTTTCAGCAGGATTCACCGCTGAAAAAGATCCGGGTGAGAAAATTGTTTCAGGCACACCTCCGGTACCTGACTTTCTTTCGGGATATGTGTCTTTCACCGGTAACCGCCTTGTCAGAAAAGTAATAGCCGGAGATTATTCGGCAAAATTCGGTCAGGGAACAACAATCAATACAGGCATTCATACCGGTCTGCCCCTGACCGCAACCGGATATTTCCCGTCACGAAACGATATAAAACCATATACATCTGCTGATGAGAATAACTTTTTCAGGGGAATCGCAACTGAAATGGCAATCAGAAAAACGACCATCACCATGTTTTTTTCTCATAACAGAATTGATGCAACATTAGTTTCCTCAGGTGATTCAACATTAAACTCCATANNTGGGAATTAACTGGTCAGAAAGCATGTTTTCCCTTCCTTTTACAATTAACATCACAGATCCGGCAGATCTGTATGATTTTAATGGGAACAAAAGAAACATGTTATCGGTTTACTACACAAGCTGCATTGGCAGATCGCTGCTTTTCGGAGAATTTTCAACCGATTACAATACCAGATATGCTATGGTACAGGGTTTTACATTACGTGCTTCAGGCAGGCTGACGATAAATTGCCTTTACCGCAATTATAGTCCGGGTTTCGGGGGATTACATTCCCGGGGACCCGGCAATAGCTCTTCCGGAGGAAATGAAGAAGGCATCCTCGGGAATTTTACATTTGAAACAGCCAGACATCTTTTTATAAGCGGAGGATATGATTTTTGCCGGTATCCGTGGTTGAAATACCGTACAAATTTCCCTTCAACGGCAAATAAATATGAAGTTAAAATAAAGTATATCCCGGCAGATAATTTAAATATTGAGCTGTCGTACAATAACAGGATTTCCGTTACCGATGAACGCAGGTACCGGGGTATCGCAGGGGTACAGACATCTTCAGCCGGAATTCTGAAAACCATAGTCAGGTATTCAGTGAATGATAAATTGTCATTGAACTGCCGTATTGATCATAAATATGTCAGGCAAAGCGGCAGTAAAGGTTTGCTTATGTCGCAGGATCTGACATACCGGTTCACAACAATCCCGATAACTCTGTGGGTCAGATATTGTATATTTAATACAGACAACTGGGATTCAAGGTTGTATATATACGAGAACGATCTGCTTTACAGTTTCAGCATCCCTTCTTTTGCAGGCAAAGGAAGCAGGAAATATATAATGGCAAAATGGGAATTGGGCAATTTTGGGGAACTAAGGATAAAATATGCTCTCACCTCATTGATTCAGAAATATGATATTCCGGAAGATCGTGATGAGGTCAGATTCCAGTTCAGGATCTTTTTCTAAAGGGCGGTCTAAAGATCATATAACATTCTGAGAGTCTTTTTGACCACCATATCGGACGATCCTATGGTAAACCTGGTTGATTCAACCTCATAGCCACCTTCCTTGTAGAGTGCGGCGGGTGCCAGATATCCGCTGGCTCCGTTACAATGAGTGATTATGAATGTATGCTTATAAGGCGACCCGGCTTTGATCTCCATCCCTATTTCAGTAAGCATCTCCACATTGAATCCGGCAAAGGCTATATCTTTTCCAATTCGGGCAACAGTTATATGTACAGGTACTGTAGGTGGAAGGTCGGATACTGATTTAGTGTCATCGGTTTTCTTCCGGGGACATTCCAGCACTGCAAATTCTGTTGAGATTTCTCCTGCCAGATTCATATCCTGAATTCTGCGGAAGACATGGACAACCTCCTCACCCAGCAAAGTGCCAAGCAGTACAGGTTCCGGGATCCAGCCCGGTTCGTTATTGAATTCCGGAAGTACCCTGAACCACGGATCAATATCCCCTGATGCGCCGGTAAAAACGGGTGAGATCACTTCCTTTCCGAGTATTTTTTCAACAAACTGTGCCGAGAGTCCCAGGACATCTCCGCTTATCAGCATATTACGTCCTCCCAGAGAAGTTGAATGAGTTGCATAATCATAAAGAGCTCCGACAGGTTTCCCGTCGGTTGTTGCAATCTTCATTACAAGGACTTCTTTATCAGTCACCCCGTATGGATTTCTGCCCAGTGTTATTGAACCATCGGGTCTCATTTCGCGACGATTGGCTCCCACAGGGGAAGATCCGGCTCCTGCACCGGCCAGAACCGGCTTCATGTTCTTCATGGCTTCGCCTATGAGATTTAACAGCTTTCCCTGTAATGATTTAGTATATTCAATATTATTCGGATCACCTGTCTCCTGATTCAGGTTCAGAACAGGTGAACTGTGTGAATGAATTGTAGAAAGAAAGATCTCAGATGGCTTTAATCCGAACTTATCCATCACAGCTTTTTGAAATACAGGAAATACTTCGCTGCCATACGATCCTATATCGGTTGACACAAGCAGTATCTTATTGCCGTTATTTTCAAAAATAACAGCACGCGCAGTGAGGGGATCATGAACTCCCTCCGAATAGGTTTTCCTTGAAGCATATCCGTACAGCTTCACCGGTATTGCAGGAGTAATGTCAGTTTTGGCAAGGCCGGCCTTTAAAACACTTTTATTATCCGTTTGTTTTAAAGGCTGACCGTTCAGTATCACATTTATTATAAATAATAATGTGAAAAGGGGTATGAGTTTTTTAAGATTCATGGCGAAGAAATATGTTAAACAATAAAAACTGCTTAATATAGATTACGTTTCCGGTTAATTACTTATTTTAATATCCCTGACATTAAGCTGAAGATTCCTGCTTCCCCTGAACTCATTCATTTCTATCGAATAGCAGATATCAAACGGACTTCCGCTCCGGATATATTCAAAACAGTCAGCCTGGCTGAAAGCAATTGCCGGCAATATTTTCATGGGACCATTTTCCTGAAAGAGATCAAGCTTAAGATGCTCTCCGTTTGATCCGACCATCCGGCCTGAACCTTTATCAAATACATTGCGCGAAACAAATATGGGAGGCATGTTTTCAGGGCCGAATGGCTGAAACTGGTTTATTATCCTGAAAAATTCATCATTGATTTCGGAAAATGAGAGTTCGGTATCAATAATCATCCTTGGTTGCATCTGATCCTCAGTGATTGTGCTGTTGACATACTGTTCAAATCTTTGGATGAATGGTTTGATATTCTCCTTTTTCAAGGTCAGTCCGGCTGCAAACATGTGTCCCCCGAAGCTTTCGAGCAAATCACTGCAGGCTTCTATTGCCTGGTAAAGGTCATAACCATGAACCGATCTTGCAGATCCTGTCGCAAACCCATTCGATTCTGTAAGAATCACCGTTGGCCTGTAATAAGTTTCAATGAGGCGTGAAGCTACAATTCCTATAACACCCTTCTTCCATGAAGGATTGAACAATACCGTTGTTTTAGCGTTGGAGGTCCACTGATCTTCCGAAATCATCCTCATGGCTTCATTGGTGATCACACGGTCAACACTTCTGCGTTCAATGTTGAAGTTATTTATTTCTTTACTTATTCCCATAGCGGTTTTCGGATCATTTGAAACAAGGAGTTCCACAGCTTTGCTTCCTGTTTCCATTCTTCCCGCTGCATTTATCCTTGGACCAATCTTAAATACCACATCTTCTACCGTCAGCACGTGTGTGATGTCTGCTTCCTTTATTATCTCCTTAAGACCTGTCCGGGGGGAATCATTAAGCTGTTTAAGCCCGCAATATGCCAGAATTCTGTTTTCACCGGTTATGGGAACAATATCCGATGCTATACTTACCGCAACCAGATCGAGATAATTGGAAATTGCAGAAAATGGAATGCCGTGTATTTTTGAATAGGCGTGGATCAGCTTGAATCCCACACCGCATCCCGACAATTCCTTATATGGATAACTGCAACCCGCTTGTTTTGGATCAAGAACGGCGAGTGCCTGAGGAATATCTCCCCCGGGGTAATGGTGATCGCAGATTATAACATCTATCCCTTTAGTTCTGGCGTAGCGGATCTTTTCCGTGGCCTTGATGCCACAATCAAGTGTGATTACCAGTTTGCAATTATTATCGTATGCATAATCAAGTCCCTGAAATGATACTCCATATCCCTCCTTATACCTGTCGGGAATGTAATAATCAACATTTGAATATTGCTCTTTCAGAAATGAATATACAAGTGCTACTGCTGTTGTCCCGTCAACATCATAATCGCCATAAACAAGTATTTTCTCATTTCTCTTGATTGCAGTGGAGAGCCTGTCAACAGCAATATTCATATCTTTCATCAGGAAAGGATCATGCAGAAAATCGAGACTTGGATTAAAAAATGCTTCAGCTTCTTCGGGTGTCGTAATGTTTCTCTGTACCATAAGGTTAGCCAGAGAAACTGATACCCCCAGTTTTGCAGCAAGATGGATCACAACTGCTTTGTCACCGTTCTCCTTGATTATCCACTTCTTTTCCATTATCCTACATCATTAATCCATGCCAGATCAAACTGATCCTTCAGGTTCTCTTTAAGGATACTCTTTATACCTTCGATATCGTGTTTTTTTTCTGTCTCTTTCCACAGAGAAGTAACACCCTTATCGGTAAACCCACAGGGATTGATATACTCAAACCATGAAAGTTCGGTATTTACATTAAATGCAAATCCGTGCATCGTAATATACCTGCTAACTTTCACTCCAATGGCACATATTTTCCGTGCCCTGCCCTTTATACCGGGATCGAGCCAGACACCAGTACCTCCCTGTAGCCTCGATCCCTCCAGATGAAATTCTCCGATAGTCTTAATTATCGCTTCTTCAAGCCTGAAGATATATTCCTTTAAACCGATTTTTAAAATCTCAAGGTCAAAAATGGGATAACCAACTATCTGCCCGGGTCCGTGATAGGTTATATCACCCCCCCTGTCGATCCTGTAGAACTTTGCTCCTTTTGCCCTCAGTTGTAAATTGTCGAGAAAGAGGTTATTTTCAGATCCGCTCTTCCCCAAAGTATATACACTGGGATGTTCGACAAAAATAAGAGTGCCCGGCTTATACGCATAAACTCCATTTTCTCTGCCGGGTTCTTCCGCTTTATGTCTCTTAAGCTCTTCAAAGATCGTTGCCTGATAATCCCATGCCTCTTTGTAGTCTTTCAAGCCAATATCTTCAAATTTAACATTATAGCTCAATTCTTAAAAATTACAGCGACCCCAAGATACTAAAAAATATCCAGCCCGACATGTTTTTCGGCATGAAACGATGAACGTACAAGCGGACTGCTCTCGACTGATGTAAACCCTTTTTCAAGAGCCAGATTTCTGTAATTTTCGAATTTATCAGGATGAATATAGTCAACAACATCCATATGTCTGTCAGATGGTTTAAGATATTGTCCTATTGTCAGAATCTTACATCCTGCTTTGAACAGGTCTTCGATTGTTTCAATTATTTCCGGTTCAGTTTCTCCGAGACCCAGCATAAAACCTGATTTGGCTGTCCGCTTACCAGCGGAAATGAATTTTATAACATCCAGACTCCTGTCATATTTTGACCTGGACCTGATCACAGGCGTTAACCTTCTGACAGTCTCAATATTATGGGAAATTACATCAGGAAATGCATCTATGATCTTCTGCAAATTTCCTGGTCTGCCATCAAAATCAGGGATCAGTGTTTCGATTGTTAAGCCAGGATTAATAAGCTTTACTGTTGATATCACATCAGCCCAGAATGAGGCGCCGCCATCAGGCAGGTCATCACGGTCGACTGAAGTGATAACACAATGTTTCAGCCCCAGCTTCCTTATCGATTGTGCCAGTCTCAAAGCTTCATCAGGATCAGGGGGCAGTGGTTTACCGGTACGGGTATTGCAAAATTTGCATGCACGGGTACAAATATCGCCAAGAATCATAAATGTTGCAGTTCCCGAATTCCAGCATTCGCCTATATTGGGGCAATTCCCGCTCGTACAAATAGTATGGAGATCATTTTCCTCAACCAGATGTTTTACTCTGGAATAATTCTCTCCACTGGCTCTCTGCATCTTAAGCCATCCCGGTAACCGTCTACGCTTCTCCATCTCAATTCCGGTGAATGGAAAACAAATTTATAAAACTATGTATCAATCAACGTTCAAAAAAGGAAAATCTTATCGGGTGCCTTAATAAATAACATGTTAAACAGATAAAACATTATATTTGTTTGATCACAAAAACTATTAATTCTCAAAAATAAAATCTATGGCTATTGAAGAATTTAAAGTGACTGCTAACTACCAGACAGTTATCGGTGATTTCCCAAAAGTGGGAATCCGTCCGGTCATCGACGGGCGTGAAAGAGGTGTCAGGGAATCCCTTGAAAAACAGACGATGGATATGGCAAAATCAGCTGCTTCACTTATTTCAAAAAATCTGAAATATCCCAGTGGCAAGCCTGTTGATTGTGTAATTGCAGATACAACAATAGGAGGCGTTGCAGAAGCTGCAGCATGTGCCGTAAAATTCGCAAAACAGGGAGTAGGTGTGAGTCTTACCGTAACACCCTGCTGGTGCTATGGCAGCGAGACCATCGACATGGAGAGAGAAATCCCTAAAGCTATCTGGGGATTCAACGGGACAGAGCGGCCGGGTGCCGTCTATCTGGCGGCAGCTCTGGCAGGGCATACGATGAAGGGGCTTCCTGCATTCGGTATTTACGGACATGATGTACAGGATGCCGGAGATAAGAGTATCCCGGAAGATGTAAGTGAAAAGATCCTGAGGTTTGTAAAAGCCGGCCTTGCTGTTTCTTATATGAAAGGTAAATCATATCTCTCAATGGGATCTGTATCAATGGGTATCGCCGGATCGATAGTCAGGGAGGACTTCTTTCAGGAGTTCCTGGGCATGCGTAACGAATATGTCGATATGAGCGAATTCAACAGAAGGCTCAATGAAAATATTTACGATAAGGATGAATATAAAAAAGCTCTTTCCTGGACGAAGAAATATTGTAAGGAAGGTAAAGATCTTAATGAAAAACCAGGTTCAAGAGCAAGAAAGGATAAGGAATGGGAAATAGTCGTCAAAATGACCCTTATAGCCCGCGACCTTATGGTGGGGAATCCAAATTTGAAAAAACTTGGTTACGGCGAAGAATCCAACGGCCATAACGCAATACTTGCCGGATTTCAGGGACAGCGGCAATGGACCGATCACATGCCGAACGGCGATTTTATGGAAGCGATCCTCTGCTCATCCTTCGACTGGAACGGAATAAGGCCTCCATACCTTGTTGCTACTGAAAATGATGCCATGAACGGTGTCCCGATGCTTTTCGGGTATCTCCTGACCAACACTGCCCAGATGTTTTCGGATATCCGTACCTACTGGAGCCCCCAGGCAATTAAAAGAGTAACAAAAGTCAAACCCGAAGGACTGGCAGCAAACGGTATTATACATCTGATAAATTCAGGGGCTTCGGCTCTTGATTTTTCCGGCAGGGAGACCATAAACGGGGAATCATGCATCAAACCCTTCTGGGAAATAACAAACAAAGATGTTTCGGAATGTCTTAAGGCAACCATGTGGGAACCCGCCAACCTTGGATATTTCAGAGGCGGTGGATTTTCATCACAATTCAATACAAAGGGTGTGATGCCTCTGACAATCTCAAGGATCAACCTTGTTAAAGGAATCGGCCCTGTACTCCAGCTTGCCGAGGGATGGACAGCAGAGCTGCCGGAAAAGATGCATAAGATACTGACAGACAGGACAGATCCGACCTGGCCAACAACATGGTTCACACCCCGGCTGACAGGTGAAGGTGCATTCAGAGATGTCTATTCCGTGATGGCAAACTGGGGAGCAAACCATTCTGCTTCCAGCTATGGCCATATTGGAGCCGATCTTATTACACTTGCTTCAATACTCAGAATACCGGTGTGCATGCATAATGTGCCTGATGAAAAGATATTCCGCCCGAGCTCCTGGAATGCATTCGGAATGGATAAGGAAGGATCAGATTACAGAGCCTGCCATGCATACGGTGCCATCTACAGATAAAGTACGGATTTAATTTTCATGTGCTATGGAAATCACCGGAGACAGGAAGAAAGAGATAAGTCCGGAAATGCTAAAGGACCTTAAAACAACCGGTAAATGGACAATGTTTATTTCCATCATGAGCTTTATAGGTACTTGTGCATTCCTGGTAACCGGACTAATTACAGGAATATTCCTTTCGGTTTTTAAAACCAGTGACAGCAGCAGGGGATTCCCGGAATGGTTAGCCTTTATTATAATCGCTCTGTTAACTATGGTTTTTCTGTTCCCTGTCTTTTATCTGTTCCGGTTTTCAAAACTTACGGCTGAAGCAACTGTGACCGGTGATGTTCAGAAACTGGAAAAAGCATTTAAAAACCTGAAAAGATATTATGTATTTACAGGGATCATCACAATTACATTCCTGGCAATATATTTATTCGTAATTGTTGCGACAACCGCATCAATGGCTTTCGTAAAAGATATAGGTTAAATGTCGGGGGGAGATATAAGTATAGTTTTTGACTGCGGTGCAACAAACGTAAGAGTGATCGCGATTGATGGCCTGGGTAACATTGTTGCATCAGAATCCTCGCCAAACAACCCTGCACCAGATCCTCATTATCCTGATTGGAGGATCTGGGATGTGAACGAAATATGGCTTAAGATGTGCAGGGCATCAAAAGTTGTAACAGACAAAATTAACCGGAGCAATATTGCCGGTGTGACCGTTACAACATTTGGGGTGGACGGCACTCTTTACGACCAGTCGGGTAATATGCTGTATCCTGTAATATCATGGCAATGTGAAAGGTGTGTTCCCATAATGGCTGGTATTGACAAATATATTCCTCTTGATGACCTTTATAAAGAGTCTGGCGTTCTGCCATTTACGTTCAATACAATAAATAAACTGATCTGGTTCGGGGAAAATAAACCGGAACTGATTGAAAGGAGTCACCGGTTCCTGTTCATGCCGTCAATATTTACATTTTTCCTTACGGGTGAGATGGTCAACGATACCACTATGGCAGGAACTTCGATGGCAACCAGTCTTTCAACACGGAATTTTTCCGAATCCATTCTCAGCCGGATAAACTTCCCCGTCGACAAATTAGGAAATCCTGTTGAAGCAGGAACTGTTATCGGACAGATCAATAAGCAGGCATCAGGACTCACAGGCATTCCGGAAAATATTCCGGTTGTAGCGACAGGACATGATACACAATTTGCAATTTTCGGCTCAGGAGCTGAGATTAACCAGCCTGTGCTGAGTTCAGGGACATGGGAAATACTGATGGTGCGATCGGAAGGATTTAAGACCGGCAGGGAACAGCTCGGGCTGGCAATCACCACTGAACTTGATTCCCGTCCGGGCCTGTATGATATAGGTAATCAATGGATTGCTTCAGGCATACTGGAGTGGGCCAGAAAAAATCTTTATGACGGTGTTACCGGAGATGTTTATGAAAAGATGATCTCAGGAGCCGAAAAGGTGCCTCCGGGATCTAATGGCATCAGAGTTGTTCCAAAATTTTATGAAGAAATGAAGGGACAACCCGGGGGACAGATACTTGGACTTACACTGGAATCTACACGGGATGAAATTTATCGTGCTATGCTTGAAGCTCTATCAATGAGGCTTGCAGAAGGGAAGATGGCACTTGAAAATGCCGGGGGATTTAAGGCCGAAAGCATTTTATGTGTTGGAGGAGGATCGAAAAACAGGTTGTGGAACAAACTGAGAGCTCATTATGCAGGTGTGCCTTTGAAAATCATCAGCCAGAAAGAAACAACCGTTCTGGGCGCATCGCTTTTTGTGCAGGCAGCATGCGGAAATGCTGCAACCCCCGAAGAGGCACGCTCGGCAATTGACTATAGGACAGAAATTATCGAACCAACTCCCCTGCCTCCCGGGTAGGAGGGCATCCTTCAAAGCAGGAGGGAGGTGTTTTAGTAAAACAGAGTGGCTATGGAAATTGCATTTTTTAACGGTAACTTCTTGCCGAAAGATGAGGTAAAGATCAGTCCCGACGACCGGGGATTCCTCTTTGCAGATGGTATCTATGAAGTGGTGAGATGGTATGAGGGATTCTTCTACGACATGGAGGGACACGTGTCGAGGATGAAAAGGAGTCTGAAAGAAATCAGGCTTGAATGGACTGAAGCCGATTCGTTCCCTTCGGTTGCAAAGGAACTGATTGATAAGAATAATCTGAATGAAAAACCTTCACTGGTTTATCTTCAGGTTACCCGCGGAGCCGCAAAGCGAACTCATGCTTTTCCTTTCCCCCCGATACTTCCGACTGTTTATGCCTTTGCATGGAGTTTCAGACCCGATCCCGAAATGATCGGAAAAGGAATCCGTGTGATCATCACAAAAGAACCCAGGTGGAACAGATGTGACATTAAATCAGTGTCACTGCTGCCAAATATTATGTCCTTCCAGCAGGCTGTTGAAAAAGGATGCCTTGAATCTGTTTTTGTGAGGGACGGATTTGTTACGGAGTGTGCACATTCCAATATATTCTTTGTATCAGGAGATATTGTCTATACTCATCCTGAATCAGAAAATATCCTGTCGGGCATTACGAGGAAGAATGTATTACGGCTTGCCCGTGAAGAAGGCATTACGGTCAGCGAGATTCCCTTCCCCGAGAACAGACTGAATGAGATAAGCGAAGCATTTATCACCAACACTTCTTTCGAGGTCGCTCCTGTTATTCAGTTAGGTGATAAGAGTGTCGGTAAAGGTATTCCCGGGCCGATAACAAATCTCCTTCGTATAAAATTACATGAAGAGCTGGCAACTATGAAAAGATAAGAACAGAAACAAATCATAACCAAAAATGAACCCTGGCGGGGCGCCCGGTATCTAAATATTCATTAAATCAATAATTTAGCTCAAACTTAATAAATTTAGCCGGACACTATTGTATTTTATATATTTGCACAAATTTTTAAGTCTATGAGCAATTTACCACTGAGTGAGCAGCAGCAGATCAGGAGGGATTCACTGAATGAAATAAGAAAACTCGGTATCAATCCCTACCCGGCAGCTGAATATAAGACAAATGTTTTTGCCAGAGATATCAATAATAATTTTAAACCTGAAGAGAATAATTTTCCGAATGTAGCACTTGCCGGGCGGATAATGAGCAGGAGGATCATGGGCAATGCCTCTTTTGCAGAACTGATGGACTCTTCAGGAAGGATACAGATTTATGTCCGTCGCGATGATATATGTCCGGGAGAAGACAAGACAATGTACAACACTGTCTTCAAACGCCTCCTCGATATAGGGGATATAATAGGGATAAAAGGTCACGTATTCAAAACCCAGACAGGTGAGACCACGGTCCATGTAAAGGAATTTACCATACTGAGTAAATCACTAAGACCGCTTCCGATTGTAAAAGAGAAAGATGGTGTTCTTTATGATGCAGTCACCGATCCTGAAATGAGATATCGCCGGAGGTATGTTGATCTCATAATTAATCCCGAAGTACGTGATGTTTTCCGGAAAAGAACCAGGATAATTCAGTCGATGCGTGAACTTTTCAATTTGAGAGGTTATCTCGAGGTTGAAACGCCTGTTCTTCAGCCTATTCCCGGAGGAGCGGCAGCAAGGCCTTTCATTACACATCACAATACCCTCGACATACCCCTCTATCTCAGAATTGCGAATGAATTATACCTGAAACGACTGATCGTCGGTGGATATGAGGGTGTTTATGAGTTCGCGAAAGATTTCCGCAACGAGGGTATGGACAGAAACCATAATCCTGAATTCACAGTTATGGAAATATATGTCCCGTATAAGGATTATATCTGGATGATGAATTTCACCGAAGAAATAATCAGTAAGGCAGCCATGGATCTTCATGGCAAAACCGATATCATTTATGGTGACAAAACCATAGATCTGACACCACCGTACAACCGTATCAGTATGCTTGATGCAATAAAGGAGCATACCGGCATCGACATATCCGGAATGGATGAACAGGAACTCAGGAAAACACTGGACGGACTCGAAGTTCCTCATACTTCCGACATGGGAAAAGGCAAGCTGATCGATGCTCTGTTTGGTGAAAAATGTGAACATCATTATGTCCAGCCTACTTTTATTACGGATTATCCGGCAGAGACTTCACCTCTGACCAAAATGCACAGGAGCAAACCGGGGCTTACTGAAAGGTTCGAACTGATGATAAACGGCAAGGAGATAGCAAATGCCTATTCTGAACTGAATGATCCGATAGATCAGCTGGAAAGATTCCAGGAACAGCTCAGACTTTCAGAGAAAGGCGATAAGGAGGCAATGTTCATTGATCTCGATTTTGTGAGAGCTCTGGAATACGGGATGCCCCCCACTTCAGGAATGGGAATTGGTATTGACCGGCTTACCATGCTGCTTACAAATCAGCCTTCCATACAGGATGTACTTCTTTTCCCCCAGATGAAACCTGAAGTCCATAATCAGAAAACGGAAGAATGATCTGATCGCCCTGCTAGATTTCAGCTTTTGGAAGCCTCAGATTTTCAATATATTCAAGCAGTTTCCTGATAAGATTAAAATAGAGGACCAGGAAAAAGATTATAGATCCGAGCCAGATAACTATCATATTGAACCAGTAAGTATCGATTTCGAGGTCGCCAGTTCTTTTCGTCGGGGCATAAAAATGAGCACGTCCGCATTTTGAAGTCGCATCCATATATGCCGGTTCAAATTTCCGGATTAATTTATCATGGGTTTCATTAATTGCTTCCTTAAGGTCATGATTCAGAACCAGGTTTCTGAGCCATTTATTTTCATAATTATCTCTCAACGCCACTAATCCGTCCTTCCCTATCATGGATTCAAGGTCTTTGCTCACTTTATTAACTTCGATATCTGAGCGCTTCCACAGGTTCCCTGATATTCCCTTAAGCGAATCAAGCCAGGCCCTGGTGATCTTTTGAGTTTCGGAACTAAATTCCTCCACATTAAGTTTCGATTTCCAGTCCCCGGGAACTATCCCGGCGTATTTTGACAACTCATCGATATAAAAGTTGAGTTTATTGAATTTGTTATTAACGTCATCCCTGTATTCCGGCTTATCCCTGTATAATGAGATTTCATGCAGATTAAGTTTAAGTTTGTCAAGGAGCATCCCGTTATAGAAATGCCGGCTTGCATCCGCCCTTTTTCTGAAATAGTTCCTTTCGAAAGCATTATCCTTAAACTGAGCAACCGCAAGAGCTTCAAATGACCACCTTGCAGTCATTATGTCCCCTATAACCGGGACATATTCCCGGGAAGAAAAATTTGTCAGATGAAGTTTCTCATATTTCACAAGGACCCCGCTGAACAATAATTGGGGAATTATTATGAAAGGTATAATGATATATATTGTAACTACAGAATTGAGGGCTGCAGAGATATTCAAGCCAAGGATATTTGCAAAACAGGATGTGGTAAAAAGAACAAACCAGTATGTAAATGTCATCCCTTTTATTCCCAGTAACAGGTTGCCTATAAGGGTGAAGGAGATGGTCTGAATGGCTGATATCAGGAACAATATCATGACCTTTGAATTCAGATAGCTGAACCAGCTGAGGTTCAGAAATGATTCTCGTTTCAGTATTTTGCGGTCCCTGACGATCTCTTCGGAACTAACCATCAGTCCGAAGAATAACGAAGTGATAATACACATGAACAGGTAAGGTGTGATATTATCATTTTCGCTGAATCTGTAAATCCCTTCACTGCTGTACCTCGTAAAATAGGCCAGCAGAAATGCCAGCACAGGGGGTCCGAGAAGACTGATAATAATATATTGCTTGTCAGAAAGTTTTGACAGAAGATCCCGTTTGAAGAAAATTCCGGATTGTTTTATCAGTCCCGGTATACTGAAATTATTTTCAGGGAGGTCTCGCCTTTTCCTTGTTTTTTCAGCATCCACAGCCGGATGTTTTGCACGGAATTTATCAGCCCATTCTTTTGGTGTCACTTTCCTGATCCTCGTCGCTCTTCCCTGTTCATCGACTACTTTTGCCTCAACGATCTGAAGTATCTGGTCGGTATCGACATTGCCGCATTTCACACACTGATCCTCCTCGGGATTTGCATGTTTCGTCATGGTCTTAAAATAGACAATAGCTTCTACCGGATTCCCGAAATATACCTGATATCCGCCCTTATCAATTATCATGATCTTATCAAACATCTTGTAGATCTCTGAACCGGGCTGATGAATATTTATGATCACCAGTTTACCCTTATGGGCCTGTTCCTTAAGCAGGTTCATAACAGCTTCGGCATCAACTGATGAAAGGCCCGAGGTGGGTTCGTCGACAAAAAGAATTGTGGGCTCACGTAAAAGCTCAAGTGCTATGTTTACCCTTTTCCTTTGCCCGCCGCTGATCACTTTCCTGAGAGGATTACCCACTTTAAGATCCTTTATTTCATCAAGGTCAAAATCAATCAGTATTTTATCAACCACCTCATTTAACTTATCTTCACTGAGATTATTGAGACACATCTTTGCATTGAACCATATATTCTGGAACACTGTCAGTTCTTCAATCAACAGATCATCCTGGGGGACAAATCCTATCACTCCTTTAAGTTTCTCTTTATCATAATTATCATAAAGATCATACCCGTTAATGCGAACTTCTCCGCTCTGAGGTTTCAGTGTGCCGTTCAGAATACTCAGGGTTGTTGATTTACCAACGCCGCTTCCCCCCATTATTCCTACTAATTCTCCCGATTCGCCATGAAAATTCAGGTTGTGGATACCATTATCGCTGTTCCCGAACCTGAATGACACATCGGAGGCATCAAGATTTACTTTGAAATCGAATGAAGCCCCTGTTATCTGGCTGCTTATATCAGAATAATAAATAGTCCTGATCCCTGAACCCCTGATTGTTGAACCATGATCAAGAATATAAGTCTGACCCGGAATGATGTTCTGCCCGTTCAGATAGAGATCTTCATTCCCCTGATACCTGAGAATATATGTATTTGTACTTGCTATATATAAAAATGAAAGGGTTCCCCCGAGATGTTCATTATAAATATGCCTTATAACTTTACGGTCAGGCTTCTTCCTGTTATCGATCACTATAATTTTTGGGCTGTCGGCTGTTTCTTCCTGATTATCCATTACAAAGCCTTTAATGTCGCTGTATTCTGCTGAAGGGACAAAAAATGAATCCGCAACGGTTAACAGAAAATCAAGCTCATTCTCTGTTATTTCCTCGCCCAGCGATATGAAATCCATAAGCTGAATCAGAACATATATTTTCTGTTTCTGCTGAAGTTCTTCATTTATTTTCTGACAGATGGCAAGAATCTTCACAGCATTGAGAGAGATACGCTTTCTGTCCTTAATGCTGTCTCTTTCAATATTTTCGGCATTATAAGTTGTAAGGTACTCCTCAAACTTGTTCATATATCTTGTTACCAGTTCATTATTCAAATGTCTGGACAGAAATGACCTGACAATATCCTTTCCCCTGCTTGTAATAATTGTCTCTTCATGGATATCTCCTATCAGTGCAAATAACTGCACAAGCGCATTTAAAATTGATTCACTCATAAGACTGCCTTATTTTGTGGTATCGAATGAAACATATTTCATGCTATTGTCACAAAATTAATCTGTTAAATATTATCTTTGCCTAAATTACTTTAATTTGGGGATTTTTAATATAAAAGTTATCAGCAGTTGGCTGTAAGTATTAGAGATTTCTTTAATTTGTGTTAGTGGCCTTAAATGTTTCTGAAGTATTATTAGCATCAGTATGTCCATAACAGGAAGATTCCTGGATTATTCAGGGCCGGTGGATTACGAAATAATTGACCGTTTGCTTCTGGATCTGAAAAATAAGGAAGAATTTATAAGTCTGCCGAAGCTGGTTGCCAGAAGGACCTATTCAATACTTGTGGAATGTCTCGAAAATATTGCAAAACACTCGCTGCGAAACTGTCCCCCGTGCGTAAGACAGCAGCCTTTCATAAAAGCATCAGG